>NZ_WWKH01000733.1:0-6010 GCF_009865595.1 Streptomyces sp. SID1328
GGGGGACCTGCTGTGGCGCGGGGCCCGGCTGGGCCGCCGGTACCGGCATCCCGGCGCCCTGTGGGGGTGGGGCGGCGGGGAGCGGCATGCCGGTACCGGCGGCCAGGGCGGCGGCGATGACGGGGGAGCCGGAGGAGGCGGTCAGCCGGGCTCCGGCGCCGTTCGTCTCGCCGACCAGGCGGTCCACCGCCGCTGTACCGGAGCTGTAGCCCAGCTCGGGTACCGCGGGCTCGTAGAGGACCTGCTCCAGGCCGGCCACCAGGCGGTGGACATCGGTCTCGGGGCGTACCACGAGCCGCAGGAAGCGGCTGGACGAACCGATCTTGTTGCCGCACTCGCGGACCAGAATCCGGTGCTCGGTGAGCAGCCGGTCCCGGACCACGGTGCCCTCGGCGCCCACAGGGAGGCGCACGAAGAGGAAGTTGCCCTGCGAGGGATAGACGGTGAGCCCCGGCAGCGCGGACAACTGGCTGGCCATCTCCAGCCGGTCGCGCCGCACCTGAAGCAGACTCTGCGTGTACTCGGCACGGTGCTGCTTCAGCATGAACACCACGTACTCCGCGAAGGAGTTGAGGTTCCACTTGGGCAGCATCGAGCGGACCTTGTTCGCCAGGCCCGGACTGGCCACCAGATACCCGAACCGGATGCCGTGCAGCCCGAAGTTCTTGCCGAGGCTGCGCAGCACGATCACGTTGGGCCTGAGCATCGCCTCCTGCACCACACTGGGCTCCGCCTCGGCGTCCGCGAACTCCAGGAACGACTCGTCGATCACCACCAGGTCCAGGTCGGCCATCGCGTCCATGAACTGCACGACCGACTGCCGGGGCAGGAAGCCGCCGTCGGGATTGTTGGGGTTGCAGATGACCGCCACCCGCGTCCCCCGCGCCCGGATGAACTCGGCGTACCGGCCGAGGTCAAGCGCGAAACCGCCTGCCTCCGGGAGCGGGAACATGTCGACCCGCTTGCCGGTCTCCATCGGCTGGTCGGTCCAGCGGCCGAAGGTCGGCACCGGCACCGCGAGCGACTCGCGGACCAGCAGATGGTCGATCCAGGTGATCAGCTCGGTCGACCCGTTCCCCATCGCCACGCACTGCGGCGGAAGTTGGAGCAACTGGCACAGCTCGGCCGTGATGGTGTCGGCACTGCTCGGGTAATACGTGATGATCTCGCGCAGCCGGGACGCCATCTCCTCGAACATCGCCGGCGTCGGGAAGTAGGGGTTGCAGGGGATGCAGAAGTCCACCGGACCCGTACCGTCGCTCTCCCGCACCAGCGCCGCCATCGAAGGGCTGTGCGCGGCGGTGCTGCGGAACAACGAGGTGACGTTGTCAGGCAAGGGGACCTCCGTCGAAGGGTGGCCCGCGCGGGGGGCGCGGGCCACCCATGCATACGGAGGACTCCGGGGTGGTGTTCAACTCACCCTCGCTGTGACCTCCTTCACCCGGCGTACGCCCCTCACGCCCCCGACCTGCGCTTGTTCCAGACGTCGAAGCCGACCGCCAGCAGCAGCGCCAGCCCCTTGATCACCTGCTGCCAGTCGGTGCCGACGCTCAACAGGTTCATCCCGTTGTTCAGCACCCCGAGCACCAGCCCGCCGATGATCGCGCCGAGCACTGTGCCTACCCCGCCGCTCATGGAGGCGCCGCCGATGAACGACGAGGCGATGGCCTCCAGTTCGAAGTTGACGCCCGCCTTCGGCGACGCCGCGTTCAGCCGTGCGGCGACCACCAGCCCGGCGAGCGCCGCGAGGACCCCCATGTTCAGGAAGACCAGGAAGGTGACCTTCTTGTCCTTCACCCCGGAGAGCTTCGCCGCGGGCAGGTTGCCGCCGATCGCGTACACATGCCGGCCGAAGACCGCGTTGCGCATGAGGTACCCGTAGCCGACGACCAGCGCGCCGAGGGCGATCAGGATGATCGGGGCGCCCTTGTAGCTGGCGAGCAGCAGGGTCAGGACGAGGATCGCGGCGACCAGCGCGGCCAGCTTCAGCGCGAACAGCCTCAGCGGAGGTACCTGGAGAGCGAACTCCCGCTGCCTGCGCCGCCCTTGGACCTCCTGCCAGACCACGGCCGCGATCAGTACCAGACCCAGCAGCAGCGTCGGATTGTGGTAGTCGGTGTCGGGGCCGAAGGCGGGCAGGAAGCCGTTGCCGATCTTCTGCAGCCCGTCCGGGAACGGCCCCAGGGTCTGCCCCTTCAGCAGGATCTCCGTCAGCCCCCGGAACAGCAGCATCCCGGCGAGCGTCACGATGAACGACGGGATGCCGAGATAGGCGATCAGATACCCCTGTACCGCCCCCGCCGCCGCGCCCACCAGCAGACACAGCACCAGCGCCAGCGGCCAGGGCACGTCGTGCCGCACGCTCAGCACCGCCAGGAACGCCCCGACGAACGCGGTCAGCGAGCCCACCGACAGGTCGATATGCCCCGAGATGATCACCAGCATCATCCCGATCGCCAGTATCAGGATGTAGCTGTTCTGCAGTACCAGGTTGGAGACGTTGCGCGGCAGCAGCAGGTCCCCGTCGGTCCACACCGCGAACAGGACCACGATCAGGCCGAGCGCGATCACCATCCCGTACTGGCGCATGTTGCGGCGCAGGCCGTCCAGCATCAGCCGGAGCACGCCCGGCCCGGCGGGCGGTCCGCCGCGCTCCGGCGGGGCCGGAGCCGTCACGTCCGCGCTCATGGCGTCACCTCTTCGTCTCTGGTCATCAGGCGCATCAGCGCTTCCTGCGTGGCCCCGGCCCGCGGCACCTCGCCGGTCAGCCGGCCGGCGGCCATGGTGTAGATCCGGTCGCACATGCCGAGCAGCTCGGGCAGTTCGGAGGAGATGAAGACCACCGCCCGGCCCTCGGCCGCGAGCCGCCCGATCACGGTGTAGATCTCGTACTTGGCGCCCACGTCGATGCCCCGCGTCGGCTCGTCCAGGATCAGCACGTCCGGGTCCGCGAAGATCCACTTGCTGAGGACGACCTTCTGCTGGTTGCCGCCGGACAGCCGGCCCACCGGCTCCAGCACGGTCGGTGCCTTGATGTTCATGGCGGTGCGGAACCCCTCCGCAGCCCGCCGCTCCGCGTGCTCGTCCACGATCCCGCGCCGGGCCACCTTGCCGAGCGCGGTCAGCGAGACGTTGCGGTGCACGGTGTCGATGAGGTTGAGCCCGTAGTGCTTGCGGTCCTCGGTGACGTACGCGATCCCGTGCCCCACCGCCTCCGCCACGGTCCGGGTACGGATCTCCCGGCCGTCCTTCAGCACCGTGCCGCCCGCGTACCGGCCGTAGGAGCGGCCGAACACGCTCATCGCCAGCTCGGTGCGGCCCGCGCCCATCAGCCCGGCGATGCCGACGATCTCGCCCCGGCGCACCTCGATGGACACGTCGTCGACGACCTTGCGCTGCCGGTCGATCGGATGCCGTACGGTCCAGCCGCGCACCTCCAGGGCCGGGGCCGTACCCGGCTCCGGCTCATGCGGCGGGCGTTCGGGGAAGCGGTGGTCGAGGTCGCGGCCGACCATGCCCGCGATGATCCGCTCCTCGGTGGTCCCCGGCGCCCGCACGTCCAGCGTCTCCACCGAGCGGCCGTCACGCAGGACGGTCACCGAGTCGGCGACCCGGCGGATCTCGTTCAGCTTGTGCGAGATCACGATGCAGGTGATGCCCTGTGCCTTCAACTCCAGGATGAGATCGAGGAGTTTGCCGCTGTCCTCGTCGTTCAGGGCGGCCGTCGGCTCGTCCAGGATCAGCAGCCGCACCGACTTCGCCAGCGCCTTGGCGATCTCCACCAACTGCTGCTTGCCGACGCCGATGTCCGCGACCCGGGTCTCCGGATGCTCGTCCAGACCGACCCGCCGCAGCAGCTTCGTGGCGTGCCGCAGGGTCTCCGTCCAGTCGATCAGACCGCGCCGGGCGTGCTCGTTGCCGAGGAACAGGTTCTCCGCGAGCGAGAGATACGGCACCAGCGCCAGTTCCTGGTGGATGATGACGATGCCCTGCCGCTCACTGGCCCGGATGTCCCGGAACCGGCACTCCTCGCCCTCGAAGAGCACCTCGCCCTCGTAACTGCCGTACGGGTGGACCCCGGAGAGCACCTTCATCAGGGTGGACTTCCCGGCGCCGTTCTCCCCGCAGATGGCGTGCACCTCGCCCGGCCGGACGGTCAGGGTGACGTCGGACAGGGCGGTGACGCCGGGGAAGGTCTTGACGATCGAGCGCATCTCGAGAACGGGTCCCGCCATGGCCGCGCCTTCCAGGTCGTGGGAGTGAGCCGTCACTTGAGCTGGGACTCGGTGTAGTAGCCGCCGTCGACCAGGACCTCGCGGTAGTTGCCCTTGTCGACGCTGACCGGCTGCAGCAGATAGGCGGGCACGACCTTGGCGCCGTTGTCATAGGTCTTGGAGTCGTTGACCTCGGGCTTCTTGCCGCCCAGGGTGGCGTCCACCATGTTCGCGGCGACCTCGGCGAGCTTGCGGAGATCCTTGTAGACGGTCTGCGTCTGCTCCCCGGCGATGATCGACTTCACCGACGCCAGCTCCGCGTCCTGCCCGGTGACGACGGGCAGCGGCTTGCCCTTCCCGCCGTACCCGTCCGACTTCAGCGCGGACAGGATGCCGATGGAGATGCCGTCGTACGGGGAGAGCACCGCGTCGACCCGGCCGGAACGGTACGCCGAGGTCAGCAGGTCCTCCATGCGGTGCTGGGCGGTGGTGCCGTCCCAGCGCAGCGTGGTGACCTGATTGAGCGCGGTCTGCCCGGACCGCACCACGAGCTGCTTCTTGTCGATGTAGGGCTGGAGCACCTTCATCGCGCCGCCGAAGAAGTACTTGGTGTTGTTGTCGTCGTTGGACCCGGCGAACAACTCGATGGAGAACGGCCCCTTCTTGCCGCTGTCCAGCCCCAGCTTGTGCGCGATGTAGGTGCCTTGCAGCTCGCCGACCTTCTCGTTGTCGAAGGAGGCGTAGTAGTCCACGTTCTTGGTGCCGAGGATCAGCCGGTCGTAGGCGATGACCGGGATGTGGGCGTCGGCGGCCTCCTGGAGCACGTTGTTCAGGGACTTGTTGTCGATGGCCGCGATGATCAGGCCCTTGACGCCCTGGGTGATGAGGTTCTCGATCTGGGCGACCTGGGTGTCCGGGTCGTCCTCGCCGTAGACCAGCTTGGTCTTGTAGCCCTTCGCGCGCAGGTCCTTGACGACGTTGGCGCCGTCCGCGATCCAGCGCTCGGAGGACTTGGTCGGCATGGCGACGCCGATGGTGCCGCCCTTGGCGTCACCGCCCTTGTCCTCGGCTCCGCCCTCCCCGCTCTGCCCACAGGCGGTCAGGGTGAGGGCGAGTACGGCGGTCGCGGCGAGAGCGACTCTGCGGGGGCGTGCGGTGTACCGGTCGCGCATGGGGAACCGTCCTTGTTCGTCTCGGCGTTGAGCGGGTCGGGCCGTGCGGTGGTGCGGGATCAGTCCGTTGTGGGGAAGCGGTGCAGCGGGCCGGGGAGGCGGGTACCGAGCGGGGCCATGCCGCCGTCGGCGCCGTGCCGGGCGAGCAGGTCGAGGACCAGCCGGCCGCGCCGCACCCGCTCCCGTGCGGTGTCCAGGGCGACCCCGCGGAGGTGGGCGCCCCAGGGGTAGATGCCGGGCGCCTTCGACAGGCCGAACTTCAGATACAGCGGGGCGCCGCGCCGGATCAGCTCGGCCACCTCGTACATCCGCACCTGGCCGCCCAGGTCGTCCGGCGCCTCGATGTACATGTCCATGGGGGCGGCGGACACCCGGCGGATCTCGGTGAGGTGGGCGAGGGTGAGATCGCCGGGCACGTTGATCGAGTCCGCGCCCAGCCGCTCGAACACCGCGTAGGAGACCGGGTTGACCGGGCCGATCAGCGCGGAGACCTTCAGCGTGGTGTCCGCCGGGAGCACCCCCGACTCCCGCGCCCGGTGCAGCGCCCACAGCACGCCCTCGTCGGCCACCAGCAGGCAGCGCACGCCGAGTTCGGTCGCGCGCACCGCGTCCTCGACACAGCCG
>NZ_WWKH01000734.1:0-7555 GCF_009865595.1 Streptomyces sp. SID1328
GCGCCGCTAGCTCAGTTGGTTAGAGCAGCTGACTCTTAATCAGCGGGTCCGGGGTTCGAGTCCCTGGCGGCGCACAGACAACAGGCAGGCCCCCCGTGCGAACGGGGGGCCTGCTTGCGTTTCCGCTCACCGCAATGAACGGTTTTGACCGGTAAACAACAGGTTTCGCATCTTGCGATCATGCTCGTCGGCGTAGAACCCTGTTGTCCGCGATGCCGTGGAAACACGGCAGTTGGGGGGAAGTACCGGTCGCGCACCGCGCCCAGGGGGGCCATCTCGCGCCGCGACCGGAGCATCGCCGTTCCCTGCCCTGCTCACGGTGAGTCAGGGCGTGGTCACGGTCGCATGCCATGAAGTCGCCCGCGCCGGCCTGGGGAGGTCCGTCGCGGGCGGAAGGACTGACGAAACACGCGCCGACCCGCGCGTGTGGGGGGATGACTCATGACGGATGATCCGTCACGCACCACCAGACCCGGAACCGTCGCGCACCGGCCCGGCCGGGCCGCGAGGAGCCTGCCGCGATACGACTACGAGCACTACAGCCGCCTCGCCGGCCCGCTCACCGAGCCGCCCGTCGACCGGCCGTACACCGTGCGCTACCGCTCGCTGCTCTCGCAGGAGCCGCACCGGATGCGGGCCGCACTCATGCTGGGCGCCGCCCCGCTGCTCTCGCTCGTCCTGCTGGGCTGGCTGCTCCGGCCGGAGCACTGGACCGAACGCGACTACCCGGCCTACGGCTTCCTGCCCGCGCTGGACACCCTGATGCTGGTCTCGATCGGCCTGATCGAGTTCTTCCGCTGTCTGAACGTGCTGTCCAACGCGCACGCCACCCTCGTCGCCCGCGACCCGGTGCCGGTGGTGCCCGAGGCCGGGACCCGCGTGGCCTTCCTGACCTCCTTCGTGCCCGGCAAGGAGCCGCTGGAGATGGTCACCCGCACCCTGGAGGCGGCCGTCCGGCTGCGGCACCGGGGCCTGCTCCACGTCTGGCTGCTGGACGAGGGCGACGACCCGGCCGTCAAGGAGGTCTGCGCCCGGCTCGGCGTCCGCCACTTCAGCCGCAAGGGCGTGGCGAAGTGGAACCAGCCCTCGGGCCCGCACCGCGCGAAGACCAAGCACGGCAACTACAACGCCTGGCTGGACGCGCACGGCGACGCCTACGACTTCTTCGCCTCCGTCGACACCGACCACGTCCCGCTCCCCAACTACCTGGAGCGGATGCTCGGTTACTTCCGCGACCCGGACGTCGGCTTCGTCATCGGCCCGCAGGTGTACGGCAACTACGACACGTTCGTCACCAAGGCCGCCGAGTCGCAGCAGTTCCTCTTCCACGCCCTGATCCAGCGCGCCGGGAACCGCTACGGCGCCCCGATGTTCGTCGGCACCTCCAACGCGGTGCGGATCGGCGCGCTCAGGCAGATCGGCGGGCTGTACGACTCGATCACCGAGGACATGGCGACCGGCTTCGAGATGCACCGGGCGACCAACCCGGCCACCGGCCGCAAGTGGCGGTCGGTGTACACCCCGGACGTGCTCGCGGTGGGCGAGGGCCCGAACGCCTGGACCGACTTCTTCACCCAGCAACTCCGCTGGTCACGGGGGACGTACGAGACGATCCTCAAGCAGTACTGGAAGGGCTTCGCCACTCTGCCGCCGGGCAAGCTCTTCAACTACACGATGATGATCGTGTTCTACCCGATGTCCGCCCTCAACTGGATTCTCGCCGCCCTGAGTTGCGCGCTCTTCCTGGGCCTGGGCGCCTCGGGCGTGAACATCGACCCGACCGTCTGGCTGATGCTGTACGGCAACGCCTCCGCGCTCCAGATCGGCCTGTACCTCTGGAACCGGCGGCACAACGTCTCCCCGCACGAGCCGGAGGGGTCCGGCGGGATCGCGGGCATGATGATGTCGGCGCTCTCCGCGCCGGTGTACGCCCGCTCACTGCTGGACGCGGTACTGCGCCGCAGGAGCGGCTTCGTGGTGACCCCCAAGGGCGACTCGGCCAGCCCGGACACGCTGTTCGGGACGTTCCGCATCCACTGGTTCTTCATCGCGGTCTTCGCGGGCTCGCTGACCGCGGGCTTCGCGCTGGACCACGCCCACCCGGCGATGATCATCTGGGCGGTTTTCGCCCTGCTGATCACGGCTTCACCCATCCTCGTGTGGGGGTGGTCGCTGCGGGGTGAGCGCGTGCCGGGCGCGGCCGCCGAGCCGGTACCGGAACCGCTGCCCGCGCCGCGGGTCCCGGTGCAGCGCACGGCCCGTGACAGCGAGCAGACCCTGCGGATCGCCGTCGGCGGGCTGGGGGGACGGGACGAATGAGGGACCTCACCGGCCGCCGCCGCGCCCGCCGACTGGGGACGGGCGCCGTGGTGGTCCTCGCGCTGGCCGGGATGAACGGCCCCTGGCTCTACCGCTTCGGCACCGAGCGGTACCACCAGTACGAGATCGGCAAGCCGGAGTACAAGGCCGCCAACGGCCACTGGGAGATCGTGGAGTTCCCCGAGGAGTACCGCCAGGACACCATCCACGCGGCGCTGCTGCGTACCGGCAAGGTGCTGCTGGTGGCGGGGTCGGGCAACAAGCAGGAGAACTTCGACGCCAAGAAGTTCGACACCCGGCTCTGGGACCCGGTCAGGGGCACGGTCAAGAAGATCCCCACGCCCAAGGACCTCTTCTGCACCGGCCACACCCAACTGGCCGACGGCCGTCTGCTGATCGCGGGCGGCACCAAGCGGTACGAGAAGCTCAAGGGCGATGTCACCAAGGCGGGCGGCCTGATGATCGTCCACAACGAGAACCCGGACCGCCCCGTCACGCTGCCCGCCGGCACCCGGTTCACCGGGCGGAGCAACGGCCGCACCTTCGTGTCCAAGGACCCGGTCCTCGTCCCGCGCGCGAAGAAGGTCTTCGACCGCGCGGGCCGCTTCCTGCGCAACGACCCCGGCCTCGGCCGGATCTACGTCGAGGCCCAGCGCAGCGGCACGAGGTACGAGACCGGCACCCAGGACAACTACCGGGTGCGCGGGCTCACCGGCGCCGAGGCGCGCAACACGTACGGCATCGCGCAGAAGCTCGCGCTCGACAAGAAGGACTTCCAGGGCATCCGCGACGCCTTCGAGTTCGATCCGGTGGCCGAGCGGTACATCAAGGTCGACCCGATGAACGAGGCCCGCTGGTACCCGACGCTCACCACGCTGTCGGACGGCAAGGTCCTCGGCGTCTCCGGGCTGGACGACATCGGGCAGTTGGTGCCGGGCAAGAACGAGGTGTTCGACCCGGCGACGAAGAAGTGGGCGTACACGCCGAAGGTCCGGCAGTTCCCGACCTACCCGGCGCTGTTCCTGACGCAGAACGGCAAGGTCTTCTACTCGGGCTCCAACGCGGGGTACGGGCCCGACGACGTGGGCCGGAAGCCGGGCGTCTGGGACGTGGGCACGAATCGGTTCACCGAGCTGCCGGGGATGAGCGATCCCGACCGGCTGGAGACCTCGGGCACCGTGCTGTTGCCTCCGGCGCAGGACGAGCGTTATTTGGTGATCGGCGGGGGCGGGGTCGGGGAGTCCGGGCTGGCCAGCAGGAAGACCCGGCTGATCGACCTCAGGGCACCTGAACCCCGGTTCGTGGACGGGCCCTCGCTGGAGAAGGGGACCCGGTATCCGCAGGCCTCGGTGCTGCCCGACGACACCGTGCTGGTGTCGGGGGGTTCGGAGGACTACCGGGGGCGGGGTGACTCGGACATCCTCCAGGCGCGGATCTACCACCCGGACAGCGGCCGTTTCACTCGGGTCGCCGATCCGCTGGTGGGGCGGAACTATCACTCCGGGTCCATTCTGCTGCCGGACGGGCGGGTGATGTTCTTCGGCTCCGACCCGCTGTACGGGGACCGCGCGAACACCCGGCCGGGGAGCTTCGAGCAGCGGATCGAGATCTATACGCCGCCTTATCTGTACCGGGGGTCGCGGCCGTCGCTGGGGGCGGGGCCCGAGCGGCTCGTGCGGGGCGGGTCGGGGACGTTCGTCTCCCCGCACGCTTCGAGCATCCGGAAGGTGCGGTTGATCCGGCCGAGTGCGGCCACGCATGTGACGGATGTGGATCAGCGGTCCATCGCGTTGGGGTTCAGTGTGGCCGGGGACCGGGTGACGGTGCGGGTGCCGGCCAACCGGAATCTGGTGCAGGCGGGGTGGTACATGCTGTTCGTGGACGACGACCAGGGGACGCCTTCCAAGGCCCGGTGGGTGCGGGTCCCCTAGTCCTCGGTCAGCTTCAGGGCGTACTCCGGCCACCAGGCTCCCGCCTTCGGGCCTCCTCTGCACTCGCCGTCCGACTCTCCCGGGCGTTTGACCCACAGGTAGGCGTCGACCAGGGGGTCCGCTGTCCTGGTGGTCGGGGGGTCGCCCAGGGCCCGGCCCGGTGGGTTGCACCAGCGTTCCCCGGGGGCGCCCTGGGTGTAGGGGCCGTTGCCGTTGCGGCTGGTGTCGATGACGAAGTGTTTGCCGCCCACCTTGGCCGAGAGGCGTCTGCCGTAGGCGACGGAGTCCGCGGTGGAGTAGAAGTTGGAGACGTTGACGGCGAAGCCGTCGGCGTCCTCCACTCCCGCCGACTTCAGCGGAGCGTGGATCTGGTCGGGGTGACCCCAGCCCGCGTTGCCCGCATCCAGGTAGACGCTGGTGTGCTTCAGGGCCGCGAGTCGGGTGACCGCGCCCCGCAGGAGGTCGTAGCGCTCCTCCTGGAACTCCTTCGGGGTGCAGCCGTCCACCAGGTGGAGCAGGGCGTCCGGTTCGAGGACGACGGTGGCGGCGCGGTCCCCGATGCCGCGCGCGACCCCGTCGACCCAGGCCCGGTACGCGGCTCCGTCGGCCGCGCCCCCCTGCGAGTACTGGCCGCAGTCGCGGTGCGGGATGTTGTAGAGGACCAGCAGGGCGGTACGGCCGGACTTGGCGGCGGCCTCGGTGTACCCCCGCGCCTCCCCCTCCGGGTTCTCCGGGCCGAGCCACTCCCCCACGGGCTGCTCGGCGATCCGCCGTATCCGCGCGGCCTCGGCCCTCCGGCCGGCCTTCTCGTAGGCGGCGACCTGGCGGGCGGCGTTGCCGTCGGGGTTGACCCAGTAGGGGTTCCCCGGCCCTCGGGTACCGGCCGGCGTTCCCCCGGCGCCGTCCCCCGATGAACACCCGGCCGTCAGCAGTGCCGCCCCCAGCAGCACCACCAACGCGCGGGTCCCCCATTTCCCGTCCATGCCTTTCCCCCCTGGGCGCATTCGCTCCGGAGGGCCAATCGTGGCATACCGGCCGTGCCGGACATGGCCAGACGTGGAAGCCAACGCCCTTGATTGCCGGGGGTGTTCAGGCTTCCGTACCGGTGAGGTACGCGGAGACGACGACATTGGCCGTGTAGGCGCGGGTGGTGCGGTCGTAGGTGCCGCCGCAGGTGATCAGGCGGAGTTCGGCGCGGCCGGGGTGGCGGGTGCCGTAGGCGCGGGCGGCGTCGAAGTGGTCGGCTGGGAGCACCTCGACGTCGTCGATGGTGAAGCGGGCGACCTTGCCGTCCGCGCGGACCACCCGGACGGTCTCGCCGGGTTCGAGGGTGCTGAGCCGGTAGAAGACGGCGGGCCGGGTCTCGGTGTCGACGTGGCCGACCAGCAGCGCGGTGCCGTCCGCGCCGGGTGCGGTTCCGGCGCCGTACCAGCCGACCACCCCCGGCTGGTCGAAGGGCGGCGGGTCGATGCCGCCCCGGCTGTCCAGCCCGCGCTTCACCACCGGTGCCTGGATGGCGAGCTGCGGGATGTCGACGCGCTGCGGGGCGGAGTCGGGCAGGGGGGTCGCCGGGGCGGGCAGGGTGATGTCGCCGAGTCCGGCGATGCCACCGTGCGTGGTCCCGGCCGGGCTGTCCGGCAGCCTGGTCACCTCACGGCCCCAGAGCCAGAGCCCGAGCAGCAGCACGGCCCAGGCCACGGCCGTGACCATCCGGCCGGTGGCGCGTCCCTGCTCCTCGGCCATCCCGGCGCCCCTCAGCCGTCGTTCCGGCTCCGGCGGGACCGGAGCGCCCCGACCGTGACCGCCGCGCAGCCGGCGAGGGCCAGGCCCGTCAGGGCCTGGGCTGCGCCGGGTCCTGAGCCGGTGGGGGCCACGGTGGCGAACAGGGTGCTGGTGTCCGCCCCCGAGGCCGTACCGCCGCCGCCCGCGTGCACCGGGGCGACCGGAGAGGGGCCGGTGTCCGGCTCCAAGCCGGAGCCCGCGTCGGGGCGGGTGCCCGGCACGGCCTCGTCGACGTTGATCCGGCCGGTGAACGAGTAGTCGGCGCAGGTGATCCGCACGTCGTACGCACCCGCCTTGAGGGAGGTGCGCACCCGGGTCTGCCCGGACAGGTCGCCCTGGCCGCCGGTCAGCCGGGCGTCCGAGACGAACGCGCTGGAGACCGCCGTGCCCTGCGACGCCGTGCAGCCGCGCACCCGCAGCGACACGTCGGTGCCGGGCAGCGGGACCGACGGGGCCACGGTGAGCCCGCCGGTGCCGTGCGCGCCGCCACCGTCCGCCGCGTGGGCGACCGCCGGGGTGAACGCGGTGGCGGCGATGATTCCGGAACAGAGAGTGAGGCGAAGTGAGCCCATCGTGAACCTCCAGATAGTGGGAGGTTCCCCCGTCCGGTGCGCACCCGCATCCGGACAGGGCGTCCGATTGCTCCGTACGGGTGGACCGGGTTTGAGGCGCTCGGTCTCGTCCCAGCTCAGACGAGGTCTACGAGGTCCGCGATGGAGTCGACGACCTTGGACGGGCGGAACGGGTAGCGGTCGATCTCGGCCGCCTGGGTGACGCCGGTGAGCACCAGGAAGGTCCGCATCCCGGCCTCCAGTCCCGCGAGTACGTCGGTGTCCATGCGGTCACCGATCATCGCGGAGGTCTCGGAGTGGGCTCCGAGCACATTGAGACCGGCCCGCATCATCAGCGGGTTGGGCTTGCCGATGAAGTACGGCTTCTTCTTCGTCGCGGCGGTGATCAGCGCGGCGACCGAGCCGGTGGCGGGCAGCGCGCCCTCGGTGGAGGGGCCGACGTTGTCCGGGTTGGTGGCGAGAAACCTCGCGCCGCCGTTGATCAGCCGGACGGCCTTGGTCATGGCCTCGAAGCTGTACGTCCGGGTCTCGCCCAGGATCACGAAGTCCGGGTCGTGGTCGGTGAGGATGTAGCCCACGTCGTGCAGCGCGGTGGTCAGCCCGGCCTCGCCGATGACATACGCGCTGCCGCCGGGCCGCTGCTCGTCCACGAACTGGGCGGTGGCCATCGCGGACGTCCAGATGTTCTCCACCGGCACGTCCAGGCCCAGCCGCTTCAGTCGGGCGTGCAGGTCCCTGGCCGTGTAGATGGAGTTGTTCGTCAGCACCAGGAACGGCCGCTCGGCCTCCCGCAGCTTCTTCAGAAACGCGTCGGCACCCGGAATGGGCACTCCCTCATGGATCAGAACGCCGTCCATGTCGGTGAGCCATGACTCGATGGGCCTGCGGTCTGCCATGCGTACGTCCTCCAGCGAGTGTCTGCCGACGGCTGAGGGGTCCAGGGTAGTGAGG
>NZ_WWKH01000735.1:0-7779 GCF_009865595.1 Streptomyces sp. SID1328
CACCCCCGGCGCCCCCCGCCCCGGCTCGGCCCGCCACCGCGCAGCGGCCCGCCGCCGCAGAATCACGTTGACCGTGGCGGGGGTCCTGCTGGCAGCAGCGGTGGGAGCGGGCGCGTGGGCGGCGACGAGCGGAGGGGACGAGACGCCGACTCCGGCACAGAGCACGTCCGCACCGTGAGCGCGGGTGCCATGAAGCCCAGGTCGGCCATGTCGGGGGTGTCATGCAGCCCAGGTCGGGCACATCCAGCCCGTCCGGCGGTTGAGGACGAGGCCCCTTGGGGCCGACCGCGTGGGTCCGGGGGCGGCAGCCCCTGGTACGCCCGCACCAACACCCCGCACCATCGTGGGCCATACCGCCGGGGACCTACCTCACCCGGCGGAGCCGTTACGCTGGGGGCGTGGCAGTCGTCGATGTATCCGAAGAGCTGAAGTCCCTCTCCTCGACCATGGAGTCGATCGAGGCCGTCCTGGACCTCGACAAGCTGAGGGCAGACATCGCCGTGCTCGAGGAGCAGGCGGCCGCGCCGTCCCTCTGGGACGACCCGGACGAGGCGCAGAAGATCACCAGCAAGCTCTCCCACCTCCAGGCCGAGGTCAGGAAGGCCGAGGGGCTGCGCGGCCGGATCGACGATCTCGCCGTGCTCTTCGAGATGGCCGAGGAGGAGGACGACCCGGACACCCTGGCCGAGGCGGAGTCCGAGCTGGTCGCGGTGAAGAAGGCGCTGGACGAGATGGAGGTCCGTACCCTCCTGTCCGGCGAGTACGACTCCCGTGAGGCGCTGGTCAACATCCGCGCCGAGGCGGGCGGCGTCGACGCCGCCGACTTCGCCGAGCAGCTCCAGCGCATGTACCTCCGCTGGGCCGAGCGGCACGGCTACAAGACGGAGATCTACGAGACGTCGTACGCCGAAGAGGCCGGCATCAAGTCGACCACCTTCGCCGTCCAGATCCCGTACGCGTACGGCACGCTCTCCGTGGAGCAGGGCACGCACCGCCTGGTGCGCATCTCGCCGTTCGACAACCAGGGCCGCCGCCAGACCTCCTTCGCGGGTGTCGAGGTGCTCCCGGTCGTGGAGCAGACCGACCACGTCGAGATCGACGAGTCGGACCTGCGCATCGACGTGTACCGCTCCTCCGGCCCCGGCGGCCAGGGTGTGAACACGACGGACTCCGCGGTCCGTCTGACCCACCTGCCCACCGGCATCGTGGTCTCCTGCCAGAACGAGCGCTCGCAGATCCAGAACAAGGCCACGGCGATGAACGTCCTCCAGGCCAAGCTGCTGGAGCGCCAGCGGCAGGAGGAGCGCGCCAAGATGGACGCCCTCAAGGGCGACGGCGGCAGCTCCTGGGGCAACCAGATGCGGTCGTACGTCCTGCACCCGTACCAGATGGTCAAGGACCTGCGCACCGAGTTCGAGGTCGGCAACCCGCAGTCCGTGCTCGACGGTGAGATCGACGGCTTCCTGGAGGCCGGAATTCGCTGGCGCAAGCAGCAGGAGAAGTAAGTTTGTCGACATGACAACCTCTCGCAACTGCCGCCCAATGGGCGGCAGTTGTTTTATGTGTGGGGTTTAGGTCACAGTCACATCAACCAACTCCCGTCAAACGCACCCCCCATGGGACATTGCGCCCGCAACGGCCTTGACGTTGCTTAAAAAAATGGGAAAGGTGAAGCGCGGCATGCGTATCCGTGGGGCGCATGTGAACCGGGGGAACGGGAGAGCGCCAGGTGCCGGCCAAGGGCCGGAACCGGTGTCGTCAGCTACCTCCGTCGAGCACAGGCCGCCCCATGCGCCGCCACATCGACAACAGCTACTGGGGGTAGCAACCATATGACGAAGAAGACGCGCGTCCGCGTCGCACGCATAGCCGCCGGCGCCGTGATGGCCGCCGGCGCCTCGCTGATGGTGGCCGGCGTGGCCTCCGCCGACCCGGGCCAGCCCGATCCCGACCCGACCTGTGGCGTCCTCGTCACCTGCACCGACCCGGACCCCGGCACGGACGGCGGCACCACCGAGGGCGGTACCGAGGGCGCGGCCGGCGGCAACTCGTCCGGTGGCACCGAGGGCACGACCGATGGCGGCTCCGAGGGCGGTGACGCGAGCATCGGCGGGGTCATCGGCGGCGTGATCGGCGGCGGCGACTCCTCCGGGTCCACCACGGGCGACCCGACGACCGGCGGCAGCTCCACCACGGGTGGTTCCACCACGACGGGCGGCGGCTCCACCACGGGTGGCTCGACCACGACCGGTGGCGGCTCCACCACGGGTGGCTCGACCACGACCGGTGGCGGCTCCACCACGGGTGGCTCGACCACGACCGGTGGCGGCTCGACGACCGGCGGCGGTTCCACGGGCGGCGGCTCCACCACCGGTGGGTCCACCACGGGCGGCGACGAGTCCACCGGCGGCACCTCCGGCGGCTCCACCACCGGCGGCGGCTCCACCACGGGCGGCGGTGACACCACCGGCGGCACCACCCCCGACGGCGGCAACGACAACGTCTCCCAGGAGGAGGGCACCTCCGCCCTCACCGACACCGGCTCGGACACCGCCGCGCAGCAGACCGGGAACGGCAAGCAGCTGGCCGAGACCGGTGCTGGGGAGACCACGTTCCTGCTGGTCGGCGCCGCGACGATGATCGCGGGCGGCGTCGCCTTCCGCGTCCTGCCGCGTCTGGCGGGCAACCGCGGCGGCACGGCCGCCTGAGGGTAGCCGAAACGTCACTCCGCGCAACCCGAGCGGAGAAAGGAAGGGCCCGGAGCACCCGCTCCGGGCCCTTCCCCGTGTCCTTGGGAGACCTAGACGGTCTGGTGCGCCAGCAGCGCCGTCAGTGCGATCAGCACCACCAGCAGCGCGACCAGCGCCGCCGGGCTCACCCCGCCCAGGAACCCCGCCTGCTGCTGGAGCCGCTCACGGCTCGCCCGGCACACCGGGCAGCGGCCCTCGTTCACGGGCGCCGCGCAGTTCGCGCACACCAACCGGTCGTACGTCATGCGCTCGCCCTCCTCGTGCCAGGCCCTCAACCCCGTACAACGCCGACGGGAACGAGAACGTTCCCCCTCCACTCTGCCAGGTTCCCCCCGAAAGAGCGCGGGCGCCCGGAAAAGCGGGGAGAGCTGCCCGTGCAACCGCCCGTACAAAAACGCACAAGTCTCTCCCAACACGACCGGGCCCTGCGTAGGCACTCCCGGTTCGCGTATGGTCACGCTCATCATCCCCCGGCGACCCGTGGTGCATCCGTGATCCGATTCGACAGTGTCTCCAAGGTCTACCCCAAGCAGACCCGCCCCGCCCTCAGGGAGGTGTCCCTGGAAGTGGAGAAGGGCGAGTTCGTCTTCCTCGTGGGGTCTTCCGGCTCCGGCAAGTCGACCTTCCTCAGGCTGGTGCTCCGCGAGGAGCGGTGCAGCCACGGCCAGGTGCACGTCCTCGGCAAGGACCTCGCCCGGCTGTCCAACTGGAAGGTGCCGCAGATGCGCCGCCAGCTCGGGACGGTCTTCCAGGACTTCCGCCTGCTGCCCAACAAGACGGTCGCGGAGAACGTGGCCTTCGCGCAGGAGGTCATCGGCAAGTCCCGCGGCGAGATCCGCAAGTCCGTGCCGCAGGTGCTCGACCTCGTCGGGCTCGGCGGCAAGGAGGACCGCATGCCGGGCGAGCTGTCCGGTGGTGAGCAGCAACGCGTCGCCATCGCACGGGCGTTCGTCAACCGGCCCAAGCTGCTGATCGCCGACGAGCCCACCGGCAACCTCGACCCGCAGACCTCCGTCGGCATCATGAAGCTGCTCGACCGCATCAACCGGACGGGCACCACCGTCATCATGGCGACGCACGACCAGAACATCGTGGACCAGATGCGCAAGCGCGTCATCGAGCTGGAGAAGGGCCGCCTCGTACGCGACCAGGCCCGCGGCGTCTACGGCTACCAGCACTGAAGCAAGTTCACGACGGAAAGGCTTGACCAGACGCCATGCGCGCCCAGTTCGTCATGTCGGAGATCGGTGTCGGTCTCCGCCGCAACCTGACGATGACCTTCGCCGTCATCGTCTCCGTCGCCCTGTCCCTGGCCCTCTTCGGCGGCTCCCTGATGATGAGCGACCAGGTGAGCACCATGAAGGGCTACTGGTACGACAAGGTCAACGTCTCGATCTTCCTCTGCAACAAGAGCGACGCCCAGTCGGACGTCAACTGCGCCAAGGGCGCCGCCACCGAGGACCAGAAGAAGCAGATCCAGGCCGACCTCGGCAAGATGTCCTCGATCGTGGAGAAGGTCACCTACGAGTCGCAGGACACCGCCTACAAGCACTACAAGGAGCAGTTCGGCAACTCCCCGCTGGCCAGCTCGCTGACGCCGGACCAGATGCAGGAGTCGTACCGGATCAAGCTCAAGGACCCGCAGAAGTACCAGGTGATCGCCACCGCGTTCAACGGACGTGCCGGTGTGCAGTCGGTGCAGGACCAGCGGAGCATCCTCGACAACCTCTTCCAGCTGCTCAACCTGATGAACCGGGCCGCGCTGTTCCTGATGGCGCTGATGCTGTTCGTCGCGCTGCTGCTGATCGTCAACACCGTGCGGGTGTCCGCGTTCAGCCGCCGCCGCGAGACCGGGATCATGCGGCTGGTCGGCGCCTCCGGCTTCTACATCCAGGCGCCGTTCATCATGGAGGCCGCGGTCGCCGGACTCATCGGCGGCAGCCTCGCGTGTGTCTTCCTGGTGCTGGGCCGGTACTTCACCATCGACCACGGCATGGCCCTCTCCAGCAAGCTCACGCTCATCAACTTCATCGGCTGGGACTCGGTGCTGACCAAGCTGCCGCTGATCCTCGCGACCAGCGTGCTGATGCCTTCCCTGGCGGCGTTCTTCGCGTTGCGCAAGTACCTGAAGGTGTGACACATGCCAAGAGGGCCGTACAGGCATCCGTCTGTACGGCCCTTCGCGTTGTCCTAGACTCACCGCCATGTCAGGCAACGCCCTGTTCCGCCAGCCCCGCCGCAAACGCCGCGGGGCCGCCCTGACCTTGGTGTTCGCCGGAGCGCTCACCGCGGGGGCCGTCACGGGCTCCCTGCCGGACACCGCACAGGCCCGCCGTCTGGACACCAACGCCCAGTCGGCCGAGGGCGGCCGGGCCACCGGCAAGCCCCGCCCCGAGGACGTCCGCCGGGCCGCCGCCGAGGCGATGGCGAAGGGCGAGTCGCCCACCGAGGCCGCCGAACAGGCCGTCAGCCGCAGCGGGGACCGCTGGGCCGCCATCTACTCCGAGAACGAGTACGCCGAGTTCCGCGACGCCCTGGACGGCGAGTACACCGGCGTCGGACTGTGGGCCAGGCGCGCCCGCGACGGGCAGGTCACCGTGAGCCGCGTACGGTCCCACTCGCCCGCCGCCGACGCGGGCATCCGCAAGGGCGACCGGCTGCGCAGCGTCGACGGGCGCGGGGTCGACGGCCGCCCGGTCACCGAGGTGGTCTCCCTGCTGCGCGGCGACGCCGAGGACGCCTCCGCCGGCACCCCGGTCACCGTCGGCATCCAGCGCGGCGCCGACTCCTGGTCCCGCACCCTGCACCGGGCCCGGCTCTCGACCGACCCGGTGACCGTCACCGACCCGGTCGCCGGGGTCGTCGTGGTCCGGGTGTCCGCCTTCACCAAGGGCTCCGCCAAGGCCGTACGGGACGCCGTCAGGCGCGCCCCGGCCGGCAGCGGGGTCGTGCTCGACCTGCGCGGCAACTCCGGCGGCCTGGTCACCGAGGCCGTCGCCACCGCCTCCTGCTTCCTCGACGGCGGCCTGGTCGCCACCTACGACGTGGACGGCGCCCAGCGCGCCCTGCACGCGGCCTCCGGCGGTGACACCGCCCGCCCGCTGGTCACCCTGGTCGACGGCGGCACGATGAGCGCGGCCGAGCTGCTGACCGGCGCCCTCCAGGACCGGGGCCGGGCCGTGGTGATCGGCTCGCGCACCTTCGGCAAGGGCTCGGTCCAGATGCCGACCGCGCTGCCCGACGGCTCGGTGGCCGAGCTGACCGTCGGCCACTACCGCACCCCCGCCGGCCACGCCGTGGACGGCCGGGGCATCACGCCGGACCTGGAGCCGGGCCCGAGCGCCCTGAAGCGCGCGGAAACGGTCCTCACCGGCCTGGGCGACCCCCGATAGCCCCCTGACCTCACCCCTAATCCGCTTCCCTTCGCCCCCCTCCATGGTGCGAAAATGGGCGGCACTATGAGCAAGGGAATGTACGTACCGAAGGAGTCCCAGCCCAAGCAGGGCGGGGCGGCCTCCGCCAAGGGCAAGGTCAAGGACGGCAAGCGCAAGCTCGTCGCCCAGAACAAGAAGGCCCGGCACGACTACGCGATCATCGACACCTACGAGGCCGGGATCGTGCTGTCCGGCACCGAGGTGAAGTCGCTGCGCCAGGGCCGGGCCTCGCTGACGGACGGTTTCGTCCAGATCGACGGGAACGAGGCGTGGCTGCACAACGCCCACATCCCCGAGTACAGCCAGGGCACCTGGACCAACCACGCCGTGCGCCGCAAGCGCAAGCTGCTGCTGCACCGCGAGGAGATCGACAAGCTGGAGGCGAAGTCCCAGGAGACGGGCCACACCATCGTGCCCCTCGCCCTGTACTTCAAGGACGGCCGTGCCAAGGCGGAGATCGCGCTGGCACGAGGCAAGAAGGAGTACGACAAGCGGCAGACCCTGCGCGAGAAGCAGGACCGGCGCGAGTCGGACCGGGCCATCGCGGCCGCCAAGCGCAAGCAGCGCGGCGTCTGACCGGGCTCGCGGGAATAGGCTGGCACACTCCCGCGTTGGTCACGTACGATGGCACAGCACTCCATCGAGGGTGCACCGCCTCCTGCGGGGGGCATTGAAAAAACAACATGGGGATGATCGGTTTCGACAGCGGATGTCGAAGCAGGGGAAGCGTGTCGAGGAAGCGGCAATGATCTCGTAAACCATATGTCGCAAAAAATAATCGCCAACACCAAGCGCGATTCCTTCGCCCTCGCTGCCTAAGTAGCGACTTGCGAAGTGTCAGCCCGGGGCTGTTCCCGACCCGGATCCTGGCATCAGCTAGGGAACTAAACCTTGATCCCGGTCACGGGGTGAAGAGGGAAATCCAACAGTGACTGAGCCCGTCGGAGACTTGTCCGCGTGATCTCCGGGGCCGAGAAAATCGAAGCGGACTGCACACGGAGAAGCCCTGTTTCTGCACCGGTGGACGCGGGTTCGATTCCCGCCATCTCCACGATCGGGAGGCCCTCGGGCCTTCGGAACCCATGTGGGCAAAGGCCCCGTCGCTTACGAGCGGCGGGGCCTTCGTCTTTCACCGGGTGACCCGCTTCTGCCTGGTGACCCGCTTCTGCCTGGTGACCCGCTTCTGCCCGGTGCCGCGCAGTGCCCAGCCGAGCAGGCAGGCCGCGGAGGCCGCCAGCGCCGGTATCGCGTAGGCGGCGCCCGGGCCGAGGTGATCCGCCGCCCAGCCGCCACAGGCCGAGCCGCAGGCGATGCCGGTGAGCAGCGCGGTCACCACCAGGCTCATGCCCTCGTTGAGACGGCCCTCCGGCGTGCACTCCTGCACCAGCGTCATCGCCGTGACCATGGTCGGCGCGGTCGCCGTGCCCGCCACCAGCAGCGCGCCCGCCAGCACCCGGAGCGACCCGGTGGTGGCCGCCAGCCAGGGCAGCGTCATCAGCGCGGCCATCGCGGGCAGGCACCGCCCGAACCGCCGCGCGGCCGGCCCCGGAGGCAGCGCCCCGTACAGCAGGCCCGCCGCGCACGACCCCGCCGCC
>NZ_WWKH01000736.1:0-3851 GCF_009865595.1 Streptomyces sp. SID1328
CCACGACGTCAAGCCGGGCCACGGCCACGACAAGCCCGAGCACCACAAGCACCCCGACGAGACCTACGGCTACGAGGACAAGCCCGAGGTCCCGGAGATGGGCGACTACGGCAAGGCGTACAAGGGCTAGACGGCACCCACCGCGGTGACTCCGTCCACCGGACGACGGCGCACGGCGAGTCCTCACGGACCCGCCGTGCGCCGCCCGTGGCGATCCGCGGTGAATACCGGACACGAGCAGTCATCTGAGAGAGGCGGGGTGGCGGTGCCGACCCGAATCGAATCGGCGGACGCGGAGTCGGAGGCGATCCAGCACTCCCTTTCCGGTCCGGCCGCACCTGAAGGCCCTGGCGGCGAGCCGACGCCGGAAAGCCGGCCGGCCGGTGTCCTCGTGGTGAGGACAGGTCTGTGGACCACTGTGATCCTTTGCGTGGCGGCGACCCTCGTCCACGTGTTTCTTGTTTTCCTGCACGTCGCTCCTGCCAATACCGTGTCCAAACGATTCACCCCGCAGATCAACGCGTGGGTTTTCCCTTTTTTCGAACAGAATTGGCGGCTTTTCGCGCCGGACCCTGAATCCGTCAACCGGCAGATCCTTGTGAGAACGGCCCACACCGGGCCGGGCGGAGCCGTCCGGGTGAGCGGCTGGTTCGACCTGACCGCGGTGGACCACGCGGCGGTCGAACACGATCCGTTCCCGAGCCACACCGCCCAGAACCTGCTGCGCCGCGCCTGGTCCTCCTACGTCGATTCGCACGGCGGGGACGACAAGTCCCGCACGGAACGGGCCCTGATGATGCAGAAGTACCTGGCCGGCATCGCCGCGGAGCGGGTCGCCGCGCACAAGGGCGGCTCGTTCGACTTCGTCCAGCTGCGTGTCATCACCCGGCCCATCCCCGCCTCGGGCTCCGCCGGCACCCCGCCGAAGCCCGCCGAGAACCGGCTTCTGCCGTGGTGGAAGGTGTCCAGCCATGGGAAGTGAGCAGATCCCCTCGACCGACCGGTACGGAGCCCTCCGGGAACTGCTGACCGGCCGGCCGGTGTCCCTGTACGCCGCGTCGGTGCTGCGCATCGGCTACGGCTTCCTCTACCTGGGTTTCCTGCTGCGCGAGTTCCCGCACCGCCACGAGATCTGGGGCCCCGACTCGCCGTGGACCCCGGCCCTGGCACGGCAGCTCTTCGGCCAGACGGGCTGGAACAGCTTCCTGACCCTGTCCGACGACCGCGCCTGGCTGGAGCTCTGCTACGCGGCGGCCGTCGTCACGTCCACCCTGTTCCTGCTGGGCTGGCGCACTCGGATCACCTCCGTGCTCTTCGCCCTCGTGGTGACCTCGTTCCACGCCCGGGCGATCTTCATGACCGACGGCGGCGACAACCTGATCCTGCTGATGTCCCTCTACCTCGTCCTCACCGCGTGCGGCCGGCGCTGGTCCCTGGACGCGCGCAGGGTCCGGGCGAAGGCGGCCCGGGCGGCCGGGGCGCCACAGGAACCGGTGAAGGGCCCGCTCGTACAGGAACTCCGGAACGCCCGGATCACCCTGACCACGGTCGTGCACAACTGCGGCATGTTCCTCATCGCGGCCCAGGTCTGCTTCCTGTACGGATCGGCGGGCCTCTACAAGGTCCAGGGCGCCACCTGGGGCAGCGGCACCGCGCTCCACTACGTCCTCCACCTCGAACTCTTCCGCCCCTGGCCCGCCCTCTCCCAGTTCGTGGACGCGCACACGACGCTGATCGCGGTCGCCGGCTACATGACCGTGCTGTTGCAGGTCGCCTTCCCGTTCGTGCTCTTCGGCCGGCTCAAGTACCCCGTGCTGGTCATGCTGCTCGGGATGCACCTGGGCATCGCGGTCCTCATGGGGCTGCCGCTCTTCTCGGGCGCGATGATCATCGCGGACGCCGTGTTCCTCCCCGACCGCTTCTGTCTCTTCCTGCCCCACCTGTACCGGCGCCTGGCCCGCAGGGGCCGGCCGGTGCCCGAGGAAGCAGCCGGCGCCGCATCGGTACCCGCGCAGGCCGGCCCCGCCCCGCTCGGCTCGTCGGCCCGTCCGGCCGAGGGGGAGGACCCGGCACCCGATCCCGTCGGAGACCGCTCCGCCGCGCGGTGATTCACCGGATTCGCCCCCTACCCCTCGTTGTGTGACCTCTGTCACCCTTACCGTGGCGGAGTCGGGACACCCGCGGCGAAGGGACGGACCATGCGCGTAGGAGTGCTGACCGGGGGCGGCGACTGTCCGGGCCTCAACGCCGTCATCCGGGCCGTCGTCCGCAAGGGCGTCCAGGAGTACGGCTACGACTTCACCGGCTTCCGGGACGGCTGGCGCGGCCCCCTCGAAGGCCGGACCGTCCCGCTGGACATCCCCGCCGTGCGGGGCATCCTCCCGCGCGGCGGCACCATCCTCGGCTCCTCGCGCACCAATCCCCTCCAGGCCGAGGACGGGGTGCGCCGGGTCCGGGAGAACCTCGCCGAGCAGGACATCGACGCGCTGATCGCCATCGGCGGCGAGGACACCCTCGGCGTCGCCGCCACCCTGTACGAGGAGCACGGCGTGCCCTGTGTGGGCGTGCCCAAGACCATTGACAACGACCTCTCCGGCACCGACTTCACCTTCGGCTTCGACACCGCCGTCAACATCGCCACGGAGGCCATCGACCGGCTGCACACCACCGCCGAGTCCCACATGCGGGTGCTGGTCTGCGAGGTGATGGGCCGGCACGCGGGCTGGATCGCCCTGCACTCCGGGCTCGCCGGCGGCGCCAACGTCATCCTCATCCCCGAGCACCGCTTCGACCTGGACGAGGTGTGCGGCTGGATCACCTCCCGCTTCGAGGCCGCGTACGCCCCGATCGTGGTCGTCGCGGAGGGGGCGATGCCGAGGGAGGGCGAGATGGTGCTCAAGGACGAGTCGCACGACTCCTTCGGGCACGTCCGGCTGTCGGGGGTGGGGGAGTGGCTGGCCAAGCAGATCGAGAAGCGCACCGGCAAGGAGGCCCGCACCACCGTGCTCGGGCACGTCCAGCGCGGGGGCACCCCGAGTGCCTTCGACCGCTGGCTCGCCACCCGCTTCGGACTGCACGCCATCGACTGCGTCCACGACGGCGACTACGGCAAGATGGTCGCCCTCCACGGCACCCGCATCGAGCGCATCCCGATCTCCGAGGCGACCGCCGAGCTCAAGACGGTCGACCCGGAGCTGTACGCGGAGGCCGGGGTGTTCTTCGGCTGACCCCCGCTACGAGCCGGTGGGCGCCGTCAGCAGCCCGGAGACCAACTCCCGGACCAGATCGGCACCGTTGACGGTCAGTACCGACTCCGGGTGGAACTGCACCGACGCGAACCGGCCGGCGCGCAGCGCGTGCACCTCGCCGTCCGGCGTACGGCTCACCTCCACGCCGTGCGCGGCGAGTTCACGCGCGGCCTCGTCGTCGCAGCGGGCCGTGAAGCTGTTGTAGAAGCCGACCGTCTCCGCCCGCCCGAACAGGTCGATCACCGTCTGCGCCCCCTGGTACGGCACTTGCTTGCGGACGATGTCCAGACCCAGCTCCGCAGCGATCAGCTCGTGCCCCAGGCACACCCCGAGCACCCCGTGCCGGTGCTCGCGCAGCACGGTCGCCGTCAGCTCGCGCAGCCGCCGCATCTTCGGGTCGGCCGCGTCCGAGGGGTCACCGGGGCCCGGCCCCAGCACCACCGGACCCTCGTGCGCCCGCACCACCTCCGCGAGCCCCGGTTCGTCGAAGCGCCGTACGGTCACCTCCAGCCCGCCCGAGCGCAGGACGTGGGCCAGCATCGCGGTGAAGGTGTCCTCGCCGTCGACCACCAGTGCGTGCGCGCCCAGCGGGGCGGCCGGCTC
>NZ_WWKH01000737.1:0-3682 GCF_009865595.1 Streptomyces sp. SID1328
GGACCCGCCCCGCGGCTGCGCCGCACCGAGCGGGACGAGGCGCCGGTCCCGCAGGCCGCCGCGCTCCAGCACTCGGTGATCCGGCGCGGCCCGCCCGCCGACGCGTTCCGTCTCGCCGCCTGACGCGACCACCGCTCCCGTACGTACGAGAAGGGGAGGGGCCGTCGTCGCGCGGCACGCGCGCGTGCGCCTCTCCTACGCGCCCCGCGCACCCCTCACCGTCACCGGGCTCAGCACCGGATCTCGCTCAAGAGCGGAGTTTTCCCAGCATGCAGATCTCCCGCACCGCCTCCCGTGTCACCGCCGCCGTCGCCGTGGCGGGCGCGACCGTCCTCGCCGTGTCGGTCCCCGCCTTCGCGCACGTCTCCGTGCAGCCGGAGGGCACGGCGGCCAAGGGCGGCTACGCCACCGTCGACTTCAAGGTGCCCAACGAGCGCGACAACGCCTCCACCACCAAGGTCGAGGTCAACCTCCCCGCCGAGCACCCGCTGGCCTCCGTCATGCCGCAGCCGGTGCCCGGCTGGAGCGTGAAGGTGACCAAGTCCAAGCTGGACAAGCCGCTGACCATGCACGGCGAGAAGATCGGCGAGGCCGTCACCAAGGTCACCTGGACCGCCGACGGCAAGGGCATCGAGCCCGGCTACTTCCAGAAGTTCCCGCTCTCGCTGGGCGCGCTGCCCGAGGACACCGACCAGCTCGTCTTCAAGGCGATCCAGACGTACTCCAACAAGGAGGTCGTCCGCTGGATCGAGGTGCCGCAGGAGGGCCAGGACGAGCCGGAGAACCCCGCCCCGACGCTGGCGCTGTCCGCCGCGACCGACGACCACCACGGCACGGCCGCTGCCGCCGACTCCGACGCCAAGGGCGGCGACAAGGACGACGCCCACCAGGAGGCGGCCGCCGACTCCGACGACGGCACCGACACCACCGCCCGCGTGCTCGGCGTCGTCGGCATCGTGATCGGCGTCGTGGGCGTGGCCTACGGCGTCCTCGCGGGCCGTCGCCGCACCGCCTGACCTCAACTGATCCGCGCGCACCGGGGCCGTGCCCGCCCGGTACGGCCCCGGTGCGCGCGGGAGTTATCGACCCCCCGGGACATCTCTCCATGCTCTCTCCGCTTTCTCTGATTTCTCCGATTTCTCCGATTTCTCCGCGCAAGAAGACCCTGGCCGCGGCCGCGCTGCTGGCCGCCGCCGCCTTCACCCTGTCCGCCTGCGGCAGCGGTGACGACTCCGCCTCCTCGCCCGTCTCCGTGGTCTCCGAGGAGGGCGGCTCCGGCAAGGCCGCCACCGTCCTCGACCAGCCCTTCGCCAAGCCCGACCTGGTCCTCACCGACACCCACGGCAAGAAGTACGACCTGCGGGCCGAGACCAAGGGCCACCCGACGCTCGTCTACTTCGGCTACACTCACTGCCCCGACGTGTGCCCCACGACGATGAGCAACATCGCCGTCGCCATGAAGGCGCTGCCCAAGGCCGAGCAGGACGACCTGCGCGTCGTCTTCGTCACCACCGACCCCGGCCGCGACACCCCGGCCGAGCTGGGCACCTGGCTCAAGAGCATCGACCCGCGCTTCACCGGGCTGACCGGCGACTTCGCCACCATCCAGGCGGGCGCCCGCTCGCTCGGCATCTCCGTCGAGCCGACCAGCAAGGACAAGAACGGCAAGACCGTCTCCGTCCACGGCACCCAGGTCATCGCCTTCTCCCCGAAGACGAACGGCGGCTACGTCCTCTACGGCGAGGAGGCCACCGTCGACGACTGGACCAAGGACCTGCCCAAGCTCGTGCGCGGGGCGAAGCCGTGAAGCGGGCCGCACTGCCCGTCACCGCCCTCGCCGCCGCCCTCGCCCTCGCGGGGTGCGGCTCCGGACAGGGGGCCGGTGAGCCCGAGCTGTCGGTGAGCGCCACCTACATGCCCCAGCCGGTCGCCGCCGACATGGCCGCGGGCTTCCTCACCGTCACCAACAAGGGCGGCGAGCAGGACGAGCTGACCTCGGTCAGCAGCGACATCGGCCGGGTCACCATGCACAGCACCAGCGGCGGCACCATGGCCGAGCGCACCTCCTTCGCGGTGCCCGCGCACGGCCGGCTCGTCTTCAGAAGCGGCGGCAACCACCTGATGTTCGAGCAGCTCAAGCAGAAGCCGCGTCAGGGCCAGACCGTCAAGCTCAAGCTGGGCTTCGCCCGGTCCGGTCCGCTCACCGTCGAGATGCCGGTGCGGTCCGCCACGTACAACCCGTCGACCGGACACTGAGGGAGGGACCATCTTGACGCGGACCATCACCCCCCGGCTGCGCACCCTGGTACTGCTGCTCCTCGCCGTCACCGGCGCGCTGTTCGCGGGCGCCGCGCCCGCCTCCGCGCACGCCGCGCTGACCGGCAGCGACCCCGCGCAGGGGGTGGTGGTCGACCGGGCGCCCACCCAGATCTCGCTCACCTTCTCCGAGCAGGTGGCGATGGGCGACAACTCGCTGCGTGTGCTCGACCCCAAGGGCAAGCCGGTCCAGTCCGGCAAACCGGCGAACGTCAGCGGCACCACCTACGCGGTACGCCTGCACACCGGGCTGGCGGACGGCACGTACACCGTCGCCTACCAGGTGGTCTCGGCCGACAGCCACCCCGTCGCCGGGGCCTACACCTTCTCCATCGGCGCGCCCTCGCGCACGGTCGTCTCCGACACGGGGGCGGGCGCGGGCGACGGGGCCGTGGGCTGGCTGTACGCCGTCGGGCGGTACCTGTCCTACGCGGGCTTCATCGTGCTGGTCGGCGGCGCCGCCTTCGTGCTGGCCTGCTGGCGGCAGGGCGCGGGGGTACGGGCGCTGCAGCGGCTCGTGGTCGGGGGGTGGCTGACGCTCACCGCGGCCACGCTGGGGCTGCTGCTGCTCCGGGGCTCGTACACCTCCTCCGGCAAGCTCGGGGACGTCTTCGACCTCGACCTCCTCGGGCAGGTGCTCCAGACCAAGACCGGGGCCGCGCTGGTCTCCCGGCTGCTGCTGCTCGCCGCCGCCGCGCTGTTCGTCGCGGTGCTCTTCGGGGCGTACGCGCGGCGGGAAGAAGAGGAGGGGGCCGACGAGGACGCGGCCGCCGAGCGGCGTGACCTGGGCTTCGGGCTCACCATCGGCGGGATCGTCGTCGGGGCCGGGCTCGCGGCGAGCTGGGCGATGGCCGAGCACGCGTCCACCGGGCTCCAGCCGGGGATCGCCATGCCGGTCGACATCGTGCATCTGCTCGCCGTCGCCTGCTGGTTCGGCGGACTGACCGCGCTGCTCGTCGCCCTGTACCGGGCACCCACCGACACCCCGCTCGGCACGGGTGCGGTGCGGCGCTTCTCCCGGCTCGCCTTCGGCTCCCTACTGGCCCTGGTGACCACCGGTGTCTACCAGTCCTGGCGTCAGCTCGGCTCGTGGTCGGCCTTCACCGACACCCGCTACGGGCAGTTGCTGCTGGTCAAGCTGGGGCTTGTCGCGGTCATGGTGGGGCTGGCGTGGATCTCCCGGCGGTGGACGGGGAGGCTCGCGGACGAGGGGACGGCTGAAGAGGCGCCCGAGGCAGCCGTGGACGCCCCGCACGCCGAGGCGGAGAAGCAGGCGCCCCTCGCCGCCACCGTGCCGTCCGGTGCTGCCGTCGCCGAGGCCGGGGAGACCGGGCCGCCCGCCGAGGGTGAGGCTCCCGCCGACCCC
>NZ_WWKH01000076.1:0-310 GCF_009865595.1 Streptomyces sp. SID1328
GCTCATGTCACTCCTCACCCGTTTGCGGACCGGAAAGCGCCGGGCGGACAGCCGGGGCGGCCGCCCCGGGACACCCGCCGACGGGCACAACACCGCAGGTGGGCAGGCCGGTAACGGCGAGAGGTGGTGGCGCGGACACCGGATGCCGTTCGCCCGGCATCCGGCACCGGCAGGGCCGTGACGGAGGTGCCCGCCACGCACATGGAGCAAACTGGGACCCCGGCCCGATTCCGGCGGGCCGGGGCTCCACAGCATGCGCTCGGTTACGGCCTAGTACTCGTCGTGGTGACGCTTGACCACCCGGAAGCTG
>NZ_WWKH01000738.1:0-3899 GCF_009865595.1 Streptomyces sp. SID1328
GGGGTCGCCGCTCTCGCCGCGTGCCGCCGACAGCACCTCCTGGACCGTGCCCAGAGAGCCCAGCTCCGCGCGGAGCGGACGGCCCAGCCGGGTCACCGCGTCCGCCGCGCGGGACCGCTCCCGGCAGTGGAAGGCCAGCTCGCAGGAGGACAGGCACTCGGGCGCGTAGGTCGCCGGGACGGCGTCGACGGCGGCCGTCAGCTCACCGGCCGGGCGCTCCGGGTCGAAGCAGGTGCCCTCGGGCAGCTCCTCGGCGATGGTCTCCACGCGGGTCAGCCGGGCGAGCTGCCGCGCGGTGACCGCCCGCTGGGCGCGCACGTCCACCGCGCGGGCGGTGGCCAGGTTGGAGAAGTCCTTCGGGCACACCAGCAGCACCTCGTGCCGTACGGCGGGCGGCGGGGTCAGCCGGGCCGCGACCGCCTCCAGCGCCAGCACGTACACCGCCGCCTGCCGGGCGGCCGCGCCCACCTTCGCCGGGTCGGCCGAGCCGTCCAGCATCGGGAACGACTTGATCTCCACGACCGTCCAGCCGCCGTTGGGGTGCACCACCACCGCGTCCGGCTCCAGGAAGGCGGGCGAACCCGCCACGTCCAGGGCCAGCATCGGGTGGTCCAGCAGCGTCCAGCCGCCCGCAGTGACCGCCGCGCGGAGCGCCAGCGCCGTACGCGCGGTGCGGCCCTCGGGTCCCGGCGCGCTCAGGTCCGGCACCGCCGCCCCGGCGGGCGGTTCGGCGGCCGGGTCCAGCAGGGTGTGGGTGAGCCGCAGCAGCTCGGCGCCGCCGTCCGCCTTCACGCGGGCCTCGAAGGTGTTGCCCCGGATCAGCGCGAACTGGGACTGCCCGTAGTCCGAGGGGGCGCCCAGCGCGCCCGCGAGCGCGGCCTTGTCCACCCCGGCGCCGTCCAGGATCGCGCGTCTGCGGCAGCCGGGGTTGGCCGCGAGCGCCGCGAGGGCGCGCGCGTCCAGCGCCTTGGCCGGTACGTCGGGACCGCGCAGCTCAGCGAGCCGGTGCCGCAGCGCCGTCCCCCGCGTCGCTGGGGGAGGCGTCGGTTCCGGCCGCGGGGTCGAGCCGCGACTCGCGCTGCCGTGGAATTCGCTCACCCGCGGAAGTCTGGCATCCGTCACTGACAATCGGAGCGGGACCGGTGTTTCCGGCCGCCGTAAGCGGGGCCGCCCAGGCGGTCAGCCGCAGCCGCGCGGTCGTCGCGGCCAGCGTCACGTACGGGGCCAGGAGCAGGCCCGCGCCCATCACGACCGCGCCCGCGACCGCGTCCAGGAAGTAGTGGTTGGCGGTGCCCATGACCACGATCGCGGTCAGCAGCGGATAGCCGACGGCGGCGACCCTGGTCCAGCGGGAGCGCCCGTACTTCCACAGCACCACTCCGCAGAACAGCGCCCAGCCGACGTGCAGGCTCGGCATCGCCGCGTACTGGTTGGTCATCCCGCCCATGCCGCGCGGGGCACTGGCCTCGCCGCCCCACCAGCCGTACGAGCTGTAGTGCGCCATCGTGTCCACGAAACCGTGGCCGGGGGAGAGCAGCCGGGGCGGGCAGGTGGGCAGCAGGGTGAAGCCGATGAGTCCTATGAACGTGGACGTCATCAGCCAGGTGCGGGCCGCCCGGTAGTGCTCGGCACGGGCATGGAACAGCCAGACCAGCACGGCGGGCGTGACGACGTAGTGCAGGGAGGCGTACCAGAAGTCGGCCGGTATCCCGAGCCAGGGCTCCGCCGTGAAGAGACGGTTCAGCGGGTGCTCGGCGTTCAGGTACAGCGCCTTCTCGATACCGAGGATGGCCAGACCGTGGTCCACGGCCGAGGAGACGTCCCCGCGCGCGAGGAGCCGTCCGGCGGTGTAGCAGCCGTAGACCAGCAGGATCAGCGGCAGCTCGGTCCACCAGCGCGGCCGGGTGGCCGGCACCGCCCCGGTGTTTGCTGCCTCGGTCTGCGGCATCCGATCGCCCTCCCCCTTCGCGCTGGCCTGGCACCCCCCGCGGGCGCCGTGACACTTTACGGTGTCGGTCCGCCCGTCCGCGCGGGCGTTCCGGCTCTCGAAGACGCCCGTATCGCCCCCCGGGTTGCCCGCGCGCGCGGTGCGCCATCATGGAAGGACCCGCGAACGGGTTTCCCCGGCGTCCACTCGGCGTCCCTCTTCCGGAAAGGTTCCCCATGGCACCGCGCATCCTGCTGGCCCGGCACGGACAGACGGCCTGGTCGCTGTCCGGCAAGCACACGGGCAGGACCGACGTGCCGCTCCTGGAGGAAGGCCGGCGCGGGGCCAAGCTGCTCGGCGAGCGGCTGCGGCACACGCCGCCGGCCGGATTCGCGGACGTGGAGGTGCGCACCAGCCCACTGGTCCGCGCGCACGAGACCTGCGAGCTGGCCGGGTTCGAGGACCGCGCCGAGGTGTGGGACACGCTGATGGAGTGGGACTACGGCGCATACGAGGGCATGACCCCGGCCGAGATCCAGGACGTCCGGCCCGGCTGGCTGATCTGGCGCGACGGGGTCCCCGACGGGGAGACCCTCGCGGAGGTCACCGCCCGCGCGGACGAGGTCGTGCAGTGGGCCCGCTCCGCCGACCGCGACGTCCTGATCTTCGCCCACGGGCACATCCTGCGCTCCATCGGCGCCCGCTGGCTCGGCCTCCCCATCGACTTCGCCGCCCGCCTCCGCCTCAACCCCACCTCCCTCTCCACCCTCGGCTGGGCCTACGGCGAGCCGGCGATCGAGAGCTGGAACGACACGGGGCATCTCGTCGGCTAGGGGGAGACACCCCTGGGGAGGCGCGCGTTTCCTATCCCCGCCGGGGCCGCGGCAGCGACGCGTGACGGTCCAGGAAGTCCGCCACTCCGGTGGCGCGACGGTGGGGCAGCAGCACCCGCGCGGTGCCCGCCAGCATGGTGTGGATGCGGGAGGACTGGACCTGGGCGAGCAGGTCCAGCACGCGCAGACCGGCGGTGGCCGCCTCGTCGGGGTGGCCGTCGCGGGCCAGGTCGTCGGCGAGTTCGGCGGTGTACAGGGCGATGTTGCGGGAGAAGTGCGGGTCCTGGAGGCGGGCCGCGCGGCGGGCGTGCCGGGTCGCCCGGCGCCAGTCGCCCAGCGTCGACCAGCACTGCGCCTCCAGACCGGCCAGCTCGGCCTCGCCGTAGAAGCTCATCCACTCCGGGTCCGCCTCGCACGTACCGCGCCCGAACAGCGCCTGCGCCCGCACGAGCGCCTGTTCGCAGCCGGTGCGGTCGGCGAGCCCCGCCCAGCCGCCCGCCTCGCGCAGCGCCAGCAGCGACATCAGCCGGGGCGAGCCCAGCGGGCGGGCGGCCCGCTGCGCGGCCTGCGCGGCCCGGACCGCCTCACGGGGTCGCCCGGCGTCCCGTGCGAGGAAGGCGGTGTTGCAGAAGGCGTGTGCCTCCAGACCCGCGTCCCCGGTCATCCGGGCGGTGGCCAGCGCCTCCGCGTAGTGCGAGCGGGCGTCGTCGAAGCGGCCCGAGTCATGGGCCAGCCAGCCCACCGAGATGGCGAGTTCACCGGCGCCCGAGTGCAGCCGCTCGGCGGTGGTCTGCCGGGTCGCGCCCGCGTCCAGCAGGGCGTACGCGGCGCGCAGCGGCTCCGCGGCGCGCCGGTACAGGCCGTCCGCGCCGTGCTTGTCGTCCAGCAGCCGGATGTGCCGGACGGCCTCCTCGACGGCGGCCGCCTCCGATGTGCCCGGCCGCCGCGTGGCGGCCGAGGCGTTCGTGGCGATGCCCAGCGGGCCCAGCGTGGCGGCGGCCGCCACCGTGGCACCCGTACCGGTCATGAATGCGCGACGCAGCACGTCGCTCTCCTCGTGGTTCAGGGGGTCGTAAGGATGCTCGTACGCGGCGACCGGGACGGCGCCCGGTGGCGCGGCCGGGCGCGCGCCGCGCCCC
>NZ_WWKH01000739.1:0-4386 GCF_009865595.1 Streptomyces sp. SID1328
CCGGCGCCGCCGTCTGCGCGGCCGCCGCCCTCCTCGGCGCCCGCGGCCGCACCCGCCGGGCCCTCTGGCTGCTGATAGCCGGGACGATGGTCATGGCCCTCGGCGACCAGTTCGACTGAGCCCGGGAAAGGCTCGGCCGTCACCGCGGAAGCCGCAGCGCACAGCGGGCGTTAAGACGCCTCTCAGACTGCGTCCGTACGGTGCCGGGCATGGCTACGAAGACAGCGGAAGGCGCCGGGACCGAGACCGGCGCGCAGCACGACGAGACGGTGGCGGAGACCGCCGTGACCGAGGAAGCCCAGGCACCCGAGCAGCGGGATAGCGACGAGGAGGCGGCCGCCGAGCCGCGCCGCGCGTCCGGGGTGGGCCAGGGCGCGGGTGCCGTGGTGTCCGCCGCGCTCGGCCTGGTCTCGCTCAACGGCGGCTGGGTCGGCACCGTCGCCTCGGCCCGCGCCCAGCTCATGGGCCAGCTCAAGACCTCCTCCCAGGCGGGGGTCGCCCAGCAGATCAAGGCCGTCTACGGCGACGCCTGGCACGCCACCGCCCTGTGGGCCGGCCTCTTCGCGGTGGCCGCGCTGGTCGTGGGCGTGGCCGTGCTCGCCCGCCCCGCGTTCGGTGCGCCGGGCCGCCCGCAGGCCCCATGGATCAAGTCGGTCGCGTGGGGCGGTGTCGCGCTGGGCGTCGTCGGCCTGCTGCTGGCCGCGCTGAAGTACTCCGACGCGCTGCTCGGCCTGCCCTCGGCGGGCTGACCGCAGGGGCGGGGGCGGTGTCGCACCGCCCCCGTCAGCGGACCCGCAGCTGAAGCAGGCGGTCGTCGCTCCTACCGGGGTCGCCGCGGCCGTCGGTGTTGCTGGTCAGCAGCCACAGCCGGTCCTGCCCGGCCGGGGCCACCGTGCGCAGCCGGCCGTACTCGCCGCCGAGGAACGCCTGCGGCGGGGCCGACGCCGAGGTCGAGCGCAGCGGGACGCGCCACAGGCGCTCGCCCCGGAGGCCGGCCATCCAGATCACCCCGTCCACGTAGGCGATACCGCTCGGGGACGCCTCGTCGGTGTGCCACTGGGCCAGCGGATTCTGGAAGCGCGCGTCGGTGCCCTTGCCCTCGGTGCCGGGCCAGCCGTAGTCGCCGCCGGGCTTGATCGCGTTCAGCTCGTCCCAGGTGTCCTGTCCGAACTCCGAGGCGAACAGCCGCTGCTGCTTGTCCCAGGCCAGACCCTGCACATTGCGGTGGCCGTAGGAGTACACGGGGGAGCGGCCGAGGGGGTTGCCCGGCGCGGGCTCGCCCTCCGGGGTGATCCGGAGGATCTTGCCGCCGAGCGACTTCTTGTCCGGGGCCAGCCCCCTGTTGCCGCTCTCGCCGGTGCCGACGTACAGCATGCCGTCCGGGCCGAAGGCGATCCGGCCGCCGTTGTGGATGCGGCCCTTGGGGATGCCCTTGAACACCGTGTCCGGGGCGCCCAGTTGATCACCGGGCGCCCGCTTCTCGTCGTACCGGACCCGGACCACCCGGTTGTCGGAGGCCGAGGTGAAGTAGGCGTAGACCATGTGGTCCGAGGCGAAGCCGGGGGAGAGGGCGATGCCCAGCAGGCCGCCCTCACCGGCGGGCTCGACCCCGGAGATGCGGCCCGCCACCGTCTTCTTGCCGGTCCTGGCGTCGATCCGGGTGAGGGTTGCGTCGTCGCGGGAGGAGACCAGCAGGTTCCCGTCGGGCAGCGGGGCCAGCCCCCACGGACTCTTCAGGCCCTCGGCCACCGTCCGCAGCACCTTCACCGAGCCCTTGGCGGGCGGGGCGGTCTCGGAGGGGGACTGCGCCGTGGCGGTCACCGGGCCCTCGGAGGGCCCTCCCCGCCCGTCACCCCCGTCCGAGGAGCAGCCCGCGGCCAGCAGCAGCGTGGTCGCGGCGAGTACGGCGGGTACGGTTCGGCTTCGCACGGTCAAGGTCCCTTCGAAGGGGTCGCACCGACACTGCTACCCCATCAGACGCGCACGGTGTGCGTCCTGCGTTCAGTCCCACGATCCCAGCGCCGGGGGCAGCGCGGCCACCTCGGCGAGGTCCTCCGGGGTCAGCCGCAGCGCGGCCGCCGCCGCGTTCTCCCGCGCCCAGCGTTCCCGCTTGGTGCCGGGCAGCGCGATGACCTGCGGTCCCTGCGCCAGCACCCACGCCAGCGCCACCTGCGCCGGGGTGACGTCCTCACCGTGCCGTCGCGCGATGCGGCGGAGTCCTGCCACGAGGGGCTGGTTGGCCGCCATCATCTCGGCCGTGAAACGGGGATGGCGGGCACGCAGGTCGTCCGGTTCGAAGCCCTCGCCCGGGGTGAGCGTCCCGGTGAGGAAACCATTCCCCAGGGGCATCGCCGCGAGGAAACCGATGCCCCGCTCCGCGCACCAGGGCAGCAGCGCGGTGAGCGCCTCCGGCGACCACACCGACAGTTCCGCCTGCACCGCGCTCACCGGGAACACCTGCTGCACCCGCTTCAACTGGCGCAGCGTGCCGTCGTACAGCCCGTTCCCCGAGCGGCGTCCGCCGCGCGCGCCGACCGCGCACAGGCCGAGCGCGCGGACCTTACCGGCCCGGACCAGGTCCGCCATCGCGCCCCAGGTCTCCTCGACCGGGACCTCCGGGTCGGCGCGGTGCAGTTGGTACAGGTCGATCACGTCGGTCTGGAGGCGCCGCAGCGAGGCGTCGCAGGCCCGCCTCACGTAGCCGGGGCGGCCGTTGGCCACGATGTGCTGATCACCCACCAGCAGCCCCGCCTTGGTCGACACGAAAGCGTCGGCGCGCCGCTCCCTCAGCACCCGGCCCAGCAGCAGCTCATTGGTGAACGGGCCGTACATGTCGGCCGTGTCCAGCAAGTCCGACCCGAGGTCCAGCGCCCGGTGCACGGCCCGGAGCGATTCCTCGCCCCGCTGCCGCGACCCGCTGTACGCCCAGCTCATCGGCATGCACCCGAGCCCCACGGCCCCCACCGAGAGCGCCCCCGTGCCGATCGTCCTGCGCTCCACCTGCCGCGAACCTCCCTCGCCGAAGCCCCCAACCTAACGTCTGCGCCCACCGCCCCTGAACTAGCCTCCTGACCATGACCAACGATGTCTGGCTGCCGATCCCGCCCGAGGAGATCAGGGGCCTTCCCGCGGGCCCGAACTACCTGTTCTTCGACGGCGGGGAGTTCCCCGGTGACCCCGCCGGCTGCGCGGTGTACGTGGTGCCGTACATGAAGCCGCTGGAGGTGCGGACGCGTCCGCTGGAGCGGATGAGCGGGCTGCGCGTGATCCAGACGCTCACGGCGGGCGTCGACGACATCTCCGGCGCCCTTGACGACGTGCCGCCCGGCGTCCGGCTCTGCAACGCACGCGGAGTCCACGACACCAGCACCGCCGAGCTGGCCCTCACCCTCACCCTGGCCTCGCTGCGCGGGATTCCGGGGTTCGTGCGGGCGCAGGAAGAGGAGCGCTGGCAAGGGGAGTTCCGGCCCGCTCTGGCCGACCGGAACGTGCTCATCCTCGGCTACGGGGCCATCGGTTCGGCCATCGAGGACCGGCTCGCGCCCTTCGAACTGGGGCGCGTGATCCGGGTGGCGCGCTCCGGGCGCACCACCGCGCGCGGGGACGTGCATCCGCTCACCGAACTTCCCCGACTGCTCCCGGACGCGGATGTGGTGATCCTCGCGACGCCCCTCACCGACGGGACGCGGGGCCTGGTGGACGCCGCCTTCCTCGCCCGCATGAAGGACGGCGCCCTGCTGGTGAACATCGCGCGCGGGCCCGTGGTCGACACCGACGCCCTGCTCAGCGAGGTGGAGAGCGGGCGCCTCACCGCCGCGCTGGACGTCACCGACCCCGAACCGCTGCCGCCGGGCCACCCGTTGTGGCGGGCGCCGGGTGTACTGATCACCCCGCATGTGGGCGGTCCGAGTTCGGCGTTCCGGCCGCGCGCCGAGCGGCTCCTGGTGGACCAGTTGACCCGGTTCGTGAACCATGAGCCCCTGCGCCACGTGGTCCTCACCACCGGGGCGTGAGCCGCTCATCGGCACCCTCCGCGACCCTTCGGGCGCGTTGTGTGCCCGCATAGTCGCTGGTCGTCACGGAGAGTAGAGAAGCTATGTCCCTGAGTGACGATCCTGGTGTATCGTCCCGACAGGGGTGCGCCGCCGACCATCGGCGCCGGGGACGAACATTTCAGCTCTGTGAGGGGGGCGACGGGCGATGCACGGCCTATGGACGAACGATCCGACGCGGCGGAGCCGCCGACGGCGACCCTGGCGCACGACCGCGTGCAGGCACGAGCGGCCGACGAGCCGGCTCGCCCTGCACCCCCGGCCGGGCGCCCGGCACAGGCATCCGCACCGGCCTCCGAGGGGCACCGGCGCGACCCGGACCGGGAGGGCGCGG
>NZ_WWKH01000740.1:0-2950 GCF_009865595.1 Streptomyces sp. SID1328
GCTGGCGGTGGGGGGTCCGCCGGACGGGCCCGGTGCCGCGCGAGTGGTCGCGGAGGCGGTCGCGGCGGTGGAGGCGGACAGGGCTTCGGCTGCCGCCGGGGCGGACGTGGATTCGGCCGTCGGCGGCGAGCGCGACCGGCCTGCCGCCGAGGTGGACACGGCGGATGCCGGGGCCGGTTCACCCGCCGCCCGCTTCCTCGACGCCCTCGCCGACCGCCTCGCCATCGGCGCCGCCGCCGTCACCGCGATCCTCGACCCCGGCTGTGTGGTGCTCGGGGGCGAGGTCGGCCAGGCCGGGGGAGAGGTGCTCGCGGCGCGGGTCGGCGCACGGCTGGGCCGGATGTCGCCGCTGGCCACCGAGGTGCGGGCCGGCGCCCTGGGGGGTGCGGCGGTGCTGCGGGGGGCCCTGCTGACGGCCCGTGACCGGGCGCAGGACGAGCTGTTCGGGCCGTAGGAAGGCTCAGTCGCGGTCCCGCAGGGCGCTCACCCCGTTGATGTCATTGAAGTGGTGGAAGACGTGGGCCTGGCGCCGGGCGTCGCGGAGCCCCCGAGTCGCCGCGGCCTCGATCCGCCGGCCCTCGGGGCTGCTGGGCGACCGGCGCCGGTCGCGGCGGACCAGTACGGTGACCGACCACGCCAGGACCAGTGCCACGCCCGCCGACGCGACCACCACGCGGACCACCCTCTCCGTCGGCGGGCGGGGGATCGCCCGCCGATGACAACGTAGCCAGCAGGCCGCGGCCACCGAAGAGCCGTTTACGGCACCCTTGACCGCGCCGTATTTCCGGCGCCCGGCAACGTCAGCCGAACCGACGCGCCAAGTACTCCTCGAACGTCCCCTTGCCCACCGCCTGTTCCGGTGCCAGGTGGCCGCCCGCGCGGAAGGCGCCGTACGTCCGGCCGAACAGGGGGACCTCCAGCAGGCGGCGGTGTCTGCCCTTGGCGTCGAGATAGGCACGGGCCAGGGAGGGGACGGAGCGGATCTCGGGGCCGCCCATGTCGGGAACGCGGCCCGAGGGGGTCGTGAGGGCCAATTCCGCCAGGCGGGCGGCTACTTCGGAGACCTCCACCGGCTGGTCGGACAGGGCGGCCGGGAGGAGGGCCAGTGGGGGTGCGGTGAGCGTGCCGAGAAAGGTGGCCATGAGGTCGTGGAACTGGGTCGCGCGCAGCACCGTCCAGCCGAGCCCGGACTCCTCGATCCGGCGCTCCACCGCGAGCTTGGCGCGGTAGTAGGGCAGCGGCACCCGGTCCACGCCGACGATGGAGATGTACACCAGGTGCGCCACCCCGGCCCGCCGCGCGGCCGGGATCAGATGGCCCGCGGCCTTCTCGTCGCCGCCGTTCGGCGAGCTGGCGCAGTGCACCACGGTCTCCACGCCCGCCAGGGCCGCGTCCAGCGCGGGCCCGCCCTTGCGCAGATCGACCGCGTACGGCTCGCTGTGCCGGCTGAGCACCCGTACGTCGTGGCCGTCCGCCCGCAGCTTCTCCGTCACCAGCCGGCCGAGTGTGCCGGTGCCGCCCGTCACCAGGATCGTGGTCATGCCGCTCGCCTTCCCGAAGGTCCGGGGCGGCCCGTTCGGCACGCCCCACGACCAGGACGGCTCCGCCCCGGCGGATGTGACATCGGCTGGGGTGACCCGGCGGCGGGCAAGGGCCTTCGTCACCGCCGCCGGGTCCGGTCGCACCCTAAAAGGACTAGACCACTCCGGTCAATAGGTCCGGACCAAGCTCAATTCCCTTGTGATCCGAGGGTGTTGTGCTGAGTATTCACCCGCATGGTGTGCCTGTGAGGCAGCCCACACCGGTCCTCTGTATGGCCGACCGGCGGGCGTGGCAGACTTGCGGTGTACCAGAAGCAGCGCACTCCGGGGTCGGTGAAAGTCCGAACCGGCGGTTACAGTCCGCGACCCGGTCGCTTCCAGCGGCCGGTTGACCAGGTGAAATTCCTGGACCGACGGTTAAAGTCCGGATGGGAGGCAGTGCGCGGCGGGCGGGCATCACCATGCACGCCGCCGTATCAGGTCTCGTCCCTCGGGACGGGTCCCTCTCGGCGTCGTGACCCGGTGCATTCCCCTCGTCCATGCCGTCGTCATCGACCGGCCCCCGGAGTCCGTGCCCGAAGAGGCAGGAGGACCGGGGACGTGTTCACCGGAATCGTGGAAGAGCTGGGCGAGGTCACCGCCGTCGAGAACCTCGGCGACGCCTCACGTTTCCGGCTCCGTGGCCCCGTCGTCACCGAAGGCGCGCGGCACGGCGACTCCATCGCCGTCAACGGCGTCTGTCTCACCGTGGTCGACCACGAGGGTGACGAGTTCACCGCCGACGTGATGGCAGAGACCCTCAAGCGCTCCAGCCTCGGTGCCCTCGCAGTCGGCTCCCGCGTCAACCTCGAACGCCCCACCGCCGTCGGCGCCCGCCTCGGCGGCCACATCGTGCAGGGCCACGTCGACGGCTCCGGTGAGGTGCTCGCCCGTATCCCGTCCGAGCACTGGGAGATCGTGAAGATCTCGCTCCCCGCCGGCCTCTCCCGCTATGTCGTGGAGAAGGGCTCCATCACGGTCGACGGCATCAGCCTCACCGTGGTCGAAGCGGGCCCCGAGCATTTCACCGTCAGCCTCATCCCCACCACGCTCGCCCTGACCACGCTCGGCCACAAGCAGCCCGGCGACCCGGTCAACCTCGAGGTCGACGTCATCGCCAAGTACGTCGAGCGGCTGCTCACGGCCGGACAGGAGGCAGGCGCGTGAACGCGCTCAACACCGAGGCCTTCACCCTCTTCGGCCAGCACATCCTCTGGTCGGACATGATCGGCAACCTCTTCGGACTGGCCGCCCTCGCGCTCGGCTGGCGCCGCTCCCTGTGGACCTGGCCGGTCCAGCTGGTCTCCGGTCTGATCCTCTTCGCCGCCTTCTACGGCCACCTCGCCGGCAGCGCGGGCAAGCAGGTCGTC
>NZ_WWKH01000741.1:0-4459 GCF_009865595.1 Streptomyces sp. SID1328
GGGGGCGGGGTGTGGCGGCGGCCGTCACCTCCGCGCTGGCCGGGGTGCTGTTCGAGCGGGGCGCGGAGTCGGTGTGGCTGGAGCCCACGGGCGACGGCTCCCGGCGGGTGTACGAGCGGGTCGGCTTCCGGCCGGGCGGCACCCGGCTGTATCTGCGGCTGGCCGCGCCGCTTCCTTAGCGGCGTGTTAGATCTGCGCGTCGTCCCTTGTCCGGGGCGGGAGCGCGGCGCATGCTCGGGCGGCATCCGGGTCCGGCGTCCCACGGCGGCGGGCCCCGTCCCCCCTCGTCTGGAGCCGCCATGTCCACGTCCGCCGCACCGCCCACGGTGACCCCCGCCGCCCGCCGCTTCGCCCTGATCGGCGGTTCGCTGGGCAATCTCGTGGAGTGGTACGACTGGTTCGTCTACGCCAGCTTCGCGATCTACTTCGCGGACTCCTTCTTCCCCGGCGACAATCCGACGACCAAGCTGCTGAACACCGCCGGCATCTTCGCGGTCGGTTTCCTGATGCGTCCGGTCGGCGGCTGGGTGCTGGGGCGGGCGGCGGACCGGCACGGCCGCAAGAGCGCGCTGACCCTCACCGTCACCCTGATGTCGGTCGCGGCCCTGCTGATCGCCGTCGCGCCGACCTACGGCCGGGCGGGTTACTTCGGCGCGCTGGTGCTGCTGCTGGCCCGGCTGCTCCAGGGGCTGAGCATCGGCGGTGAGTACGCGGCCAGCGCCACCTATCTGACCGAGGCGTCCGCCCGGAACCGGCGCGGGCTCGGCTCGTCCTTCCAGTACGTCTCCATGACCTGCGGGCAGTTGCTCGGTCTGGCGATCCTGATCACGATGCAGCACACCCTCACCACCGAGCAGTTGCAGAGCTGGGGCTGGCGGGTGCCCTTCGTGCTGGGCGCGGTGTTCGCGCTGGTGGTGTTCTGGCTGCGGCGGCGGCTCACCGAGACGGAGGCGTTCACCGAGGAGACGGGCGGCGGCACCGACACCGCGCGCGGCTCGCTCAAGGCGCTGTGGGAGCACCGCCGGGAGGCCGGTCTGGTGATGGCGCTGACCCTGGGCGGCACGGTGGCCTACTACACCTACACCACCTATCTCACCAAGTATCTGATCGGCAGCGCGGGCATGGCCAAGTCGACGGCCACGCTGGTGAGTTTCACCGCGCTCGCGGTGTTCGCCGCGATCCAGCCACTCGCCGGCACGCTCTCGGACCGGATCGGCCGCAGGCCGCTGCTGATCACCTTCGCGGTGGGGTGCACGGTCGGTACGTACCCGATCATGACGGCGCTGGGGTCGGCGCACTCGTACTGGTCGGCGCTGGGGCTGTCCCTGCTGGCGCTGGTGATCGTCACCGGGTACACCTCGATCAACGCGGCCGTGAAGGCGGAGCTGTTCCCGACGCGGGTGCGCGCGCTCGGTGTGGCTCTGCCGTACGCGCTGGCCAACGCCCTATTCGGCGGGACGGCGGAGTATGTGGCGCTGTGGTTCAAGGACGCCGGCCACGAGAAGATGTTCTTCTGGTACGTCTCGGGGTGCGCGCTGGTCTCGCTGGTCACCTATGTGCTGATGCCGGACACCCGTGACGCGGCGCTGAGCCGGGCCGAGGCGGACGCCGGCACCGGTGCCGGGCTCGCTCCCGCGAAGGCGGCCGGCTGACCCGGTGCGGTACCGGAACCGGGCCGCCGCATAGGCTGCGGCCCAGGTCAGCACCCGGCACGAGGACTTCCCATGCACGCCCTGCTCGTCGAGGACGACGACCGGATGGCCCAGGCGCTCACCACGGCCCTGGCCCAGCGCGGCCACACCGTGCGCCGGGCCGCCCGCGCCCTGGACGCGCTCCGGCACGTGCGGGAGACCGAGTTCGTGCTGCTGGACCTCGGCCTGCCCGACCTGGACGGGCTGGAACTGCTCAGGCGGCTGCGCACGGTGTGCGCGGCGCCCCTGATCGTGGTGACGGCCCGCTGCGCGGAACGGGACATCGTGCAGGCGCTCCGGGCGGGCGCGGACGACTACGTGGTCAAACCGTTCCGGATGAACGAGCTGATGGCCCGCATCGACACCGTCCGCCGCCGCACCGGCGCCCTGGCCCCGCGCCCGGACGCCGGCCCCGGCCCGGTGCGCGCCGGGGACGTGGAGGTGGACCTCGCGGGCCGCACGGTCACCGTCGCGGGTACGGAAGTGCGGCTGACCCGGCGGGAGTTCGACGTGCTGGCGATGCTGGCCGCCCGCCCGGAGGAGGTGCACTCCCGCGAGGAGATCCTCGACCGGATCTGGGGTGACGCCTTCCTCGCCGCGTCCCGCTCGCTGGACGTGCATGTGGCCGGTATCCGGGCCAAGACCGGCCGGGCCGAACTGGTCCGTACGGTCCGAGGGTTCGGCTACCAACTGGGCCCGCGATGAGGCGCAGGCTGCTGGCGGTGCTGATGGTGCTGATGGGAGCGGCGGCCCTGTTGCTGTCCGTCCCGCTGGCCTTGTCGTACGCGGCCGGGCGCACCGAGCATCTGCTGCTCCAGCGCCGGGCGGACGCCGTACGGTTCGCCGACCTCGCGGACCGGGTCCGCTCCCCCGCCGACCGCACCGAACTGTCCACCGAGATCCGCCGGTACGCCGGGCTGTACGGGGCCTCCGTGGCGGTGTCGGACACCTCGGGCCGCACCGTGGCGCGCGCCGGGGCTCCAGTGCCGTCTCCGGCGGCGCGGGAGGCGCTGGGGCGGGCGCTGACCGGCCGGTCCACCGAGCGTCTGCCGACGGTACGGCCGTGGGGTCCGCACCGGCTGGTGCTGGCCGAGCCGGTGGGCCGGGACGAGCGGGTGAGCGGGGCCGTGCTGATGGCCGTGCCGACCGGGGCCGCGCGCCGGGACGTGACCATGCGCTGGCTGCTGATCGCCTGCGGCGCACCGGCGGCCTTCGCGGCCGCGGGCCTGGTCGCGGCCGGGATCACCCGCTGGCTGATGCGTCCGGTGCAGGACCTCGACCGGGCGGTGGCGCGGCTGGCCTCGGGCCGGCTGGAGGCGCGGGCCGTTTCGGACACCGGCCCGCCCGAACTCCGTAGCCTGCGCGAGCAGTTCAATGCCATGGCGGAGGCGGTCGCGGACTCCATCGGGCGGCAGCGGGCCTTTGTCGCGGACGCCTCGCACCAGTTGCGCAATCCGCTGGCCACGCTGGTGCTGCAACTGGAGAACGTCGAACCGCACCTGGCACCGGGACCGGGCCGCGAGGAGCACACCCGCGCGCTGGACGAGGCGGAGCGGCTGGCCGAACTCCTCGACGGACTGCTGGCGTTGGCACGGGTGGAGTCGGGTTCGGCCGAGCGGGCCGAGCAGGATCTCTCCGGCGCGGTGGCGGCCCGGGTGGCGGCCTGGGAGCCGGTTTTCGACGCCTCGCAGGTGTCGCTCACCGCTGCCGGGGTGCCACCCGGCCTGCGGGTGCGGGCGGTACCGGACGCGGTGGGGCGGGTGCTGGACGCGGCGCTGGACAACGCGGTGAAGTTCGTACCGGCCGGTGGGCGGGTGACCGTGGCGGCGGAGGCCGTCGAGGGCGGCCAGGTCGTGGTGCGGGTGGCCGACGACGGTCCCGGTGTCCCCGACGATCAACTCCCGTTGCTCACACGGCGCTTCGTGCGGGCGCCCGAGCATCAGAATGTGCCCGGTACCGGTCTGGGCCTGGCCATCGCGGACGAGATCGCCCGGCTCAGCGGGGGACGGCTGGCCGCGCGGGCCGGGACTCCGCGCGGGCTGGTGGTGGAGCTGTGGCTGCCTGCTCAGCCGTACACGGACCGGTAGTACGCCACCGCTCCCGGATGCAGCGGGAGGTCGCCGGTGGCGACGGCGAAGCGGGGTTCCAGCCGCGCGCCCGCGGTGACCTCGCGCAGCAGCACCCGCCAGCGGTCGAACACCACCCGCAGGACGTCCCGGGCGTCCCGGTCCGGCACCTGGGGGCGGGCCAGCAGATAGTTGCCGACGCCGACGGTGGTGACCGGCGCGGTGAGCCCGTAGACACCCGCCGGCAGGGTGACCGCCGAGTACACCGGGCCGTACTCGGCACGCAGCGCCTCCGCCTCGGCCTCCAACGGCAGGACACGCAGCGGTAGCCGGCGGGTGAGCGCCGACAGGGCCGGGGTGGGGACCCCGCCCGCCCAGATCACGGCGTCCACCGTGCCCCGGCGCAGCGCGGCCACCGACTCGGCCAGCCCGAGCCGCTGTTCTCGTACCGCGCGCCCACCCGTGAGCCCCGCCACCCGCAGCAGCCGCCCGGCGAGCACCTGGGCTCCCGATCCGGTGGCGCCGGTGGCCACCGGGCGGCCCGCGAGGTCGGCCACGGCGCGCACGGGGCCGTCGGCACGGGCCAGGAGGTGCGTGTAGTTGACGTAGACGCGGGCGAGCGCCGTCACCCGGGTTGGGGCCGTGAAGGGCGCCGCTCCGTGCAGCGCCTGCTCGGCGGCGTCCGCCATGGCGAGGGCCAGG
>NZ_WWKH01000742.1:0-2373 GCF_009865595.1 Streptomyces sp. SID1328
TCGGCGAAGGTGAGGCGCAGGTCGCCCTCGACGAGGGCCGTCCGGTCGGGGCGGCGGCGGGCGTTCTCGGCCAGGATGGCGGCGACGGACAGGGTTGCCATGAGGTGCGGCTCCGTTTCCTGCGGTACGACTCGTGCTGCGGAACTCCCTTGCCGGGAAGGTCCGTCGGGGTGGTTCAGGGGCGCTCCACCAGGACCGCGCCGCCCTGCCCGACGCCGACGCACATGGTGGCGAGGCCGCGTCCGGCGCCGGTGCGGCGCATGCGGTGCAGCAGGGTGGTGAGGATGCGGGCGCCGGAGCAGCCGAGGGGGTGGCCGAGGGCGATGGCACCGCCGGTGGGGTTCACCAGGCCGGGGTCGATGCCGAGTTGGTCGACGGAGGCGAGGGCCTGGGCGGCGAACGCCTCGTTGAACTCCGCCTCCTGGAGGTCGTCGACGCTCCAGCCGACGCGGGCGAGCGCCTTGCGGGTGGCGGGCACCGGGCCGATGCCCATCACGTCGGGGTGGACGCCGGCCGAGGCGCCGGCGACGTACCGGCCGAGGGATTCGAGGCCGAGTTCCTCGAGCGCGTCCTCGCTGACCAGGAGGAGCCCGGCGGCGCCGTCGTTCATGGGGGAGGCGTTGCCCGCGGTGACCGTGCCGTCCTTGCGGAAGACCGGCTTGAGGCGGGCGAGTTTCTCCAGGGAGGTGTCCTCGCGTACGCATTCGTCGCGGTCGACGGTGATGCCGTCCGGGCGCTCAACGGGGAGCAGTTCGGCGTCGAAGTGGCCGTTCTTCCGTGCGGTGGCGGCGAGTTGGTGGCTGCGCAGGGCGAACTCGTCCTGCCGTTCACGGGAGATGCCGTATCGCTGGGCGACCTCCTCGGCGGTCTCGCCCATGGCCAGGACGCCGTGCAGGTCCTTCATCGCCGGGTTGGTGAGGCGCCAGCCGAGGCGGGTGTCGTAGGTCTCCATGCGGTGCGGGAGGGCCTCGTCGGGGCGGGGCAGCACGAAGGGGGCGCGACTCATGGACTCGGAGCCGCCCGCGATGACGATGTCCGCCTCACCGGCCGCGATGGTGCGGGCGGCGGTGGTGACGGCTTCCAGGCCGGAGGCGCAGAGCCGGTTGACGGTGGCGCCGGGCACGGAGTCCGGGAGCCCGGCGAGCAGGACGGCCATGCGGGCGACGTTGCGGTTGTCCTCGCCGGCCTGGTTGGCGGCGCCCCAGTACACGTCGTCGATCCGGGCCGGGTCGAGGGCGGGCACGCCGCTCACCAGGTCGCGGACGACGGCCGCCGCGAGGTCGTCGGGCCGCACGGAGGACAGGGCGCCGCGCAGCTTGCCGATGGGCGTGCGGCGGGCGGCCGCGAAGTGGACGGGACGCAACTCGGGACTCCTGACCGACGACGTTGTGGATCAGCGTGAACCTACGCCCCGCCGGAACGGAGCGACTTAATTAGCACTGCTAGTTTTGGGCTCTACCGGACTATAGACCTCGCACCGGCCCCCTGGGAAGATCCCCCCGGAGTGACCCACGCGACCACGCCGGAGGAGAGCCCCGTGAACGACGTACGCGCCCACATCCGCCAGGGCGTCCACGGTGCGCTGCACGTACGCGCCTGGCCGCACCCTGCGCCCCGCTACCTCGCCCTGCTGGTGCACGGGTACGGCGAGCACGCGGGCCGGTACGACGAGGTCGCCGGGGTGCTCACCGGCCATGGCGCGGCGGTGTACGCCCCCGACCACCCCGGGCACGGCAGGTCGGCCGGCGAGCGGGCGGTGATCGGGGACTTCGAGGACGTGGTGACCGACCTCCACGCGGCGGCGGACCTGGCCCGCACCGAACACACAGGTCTGCCGCTGGTCATGGTGGGCCACTCCATGGGCGGCCTGATCGCGGCCCGCTACGCCCAGCGGTACGGGTCCGAGCTGAGCGCGCTGGTGCTCTCGGGGCCGGTGGTCGGCACGTGGGCGCTGCCGGGGCGGCTGCTCGCGCTGGACGAGATCCCGGACGTGCCGGTCAGCCTGGCCGCGCTCTCCCGCGACCCGGCGGTGGGCGCGGCTTATGCCGCCGACCCGCTGGTGTGGCACGGCCCCATGAAACGGCCGACTCTCCTGGCGTTCGAGCGGGGGCTGGCGGCCGTGGCCGCGGGCGGCGACCTCGGCGACCTGCCGCTGCTCTGGCTGCACGGCGAAGACGACCGGCTGGTCCCGATCGAGGGCAGCCGTACCGGCGTGGAGCGCCTCGGCGCCGGCCGCGCCACCGAGCGCGTCTTCCCCGGCGCCCGCCACGAGGTCTTCAACGAGATCGACCGCGTGAAGGTCTTCGCGGAGCTGACGGGCTTCCTGGACTCGGTGCTCGGCTAGGTCCTGTCTGACAATTCGCGTCGTCGCCC
>NZ_WWKH01000743.1:0-13624 GCF_009865595.1 Streptomyces sp. SID1328
ACCTGCTGTTCGAGGTCACGGACGAGGAACCGGAGCTGCCTGACATGCGCACCGCCGGACCGGACGACGAGGCGGGCCGGGGCCTCGGCGTGGTCAGCCGGCTGGCGAAGGAGTGGGGCGCGACGACGAGCGGGCACCGCAAGACGGTCTGGTTCGAGCAGGCGCTGATTCCGTAAAAGGGGCCCTTGGACCCCTTGTCCCGGGGCAGTCGGCGCGATATCCCGATCATGGCACCGACCTTGGGGAGATCGCAGTGAACGTTTCCGACGACTACCGCTCCAACTGGGAGAGTTACTGGCGGGAGACCTCCGACGAGCGGGGGGACGCGATCTGGGACTCCGACCCGTCGCTGACCGCCGAGCCCCACAGCGATCTCCTGCTGCCCCACGCCGAGGCCGGCCGCGTCATCGTGGACCTCGGCTGCGGCAACGGCACCCAGACCCGCTACCTCGCCACCCGGTTCGCCCGCGCGGTCGGCGTCGATCTCTCGGACGCGGCGATCGACCACGCCCGCCGTGCCACGGCCGGGGCCGCCGCCGAGTTCGAGCAGCTCGACCTGACCGACACCGACGCCGTGCGCGACCTGCACGACCGGCTCGGGGACAGCAACGTCTACATGCGCGCCGTCATCCACCAGAGCGAGCCCGCGGCCCGGCCCCTGGTCGCCGCCGCCGTGGCCGAGCTGCTCGGGGAGGCGGGCCGGGCCTTCGTCGTGGAACTGACCTCCGCGTCCCGTGACGTCCTCCAGCGTGCGGCCTCCGGTCCCGCCGGGCCCCCGCCGAAGCTCCGCCGCGTCTTCCACCACGACCTCAAGCCCGCGGACGCCGGGGACGAGGAGATCCCCCGTCTGCTGACCGGGGCGGGCCTGAAGATCCTGGCCACCGGTGAGACGGTCCTGCCGCAGACGGAGCACTTCCCGGACGGCACCCGCATCGACCTGCCGGCCAGGTGGTTCGTGCTGGCGCGCGAGTGAGAACGGCCCGTGCCGGGCGGCGGCCGGGGACCGGGTCGTAGCCGCCGCCGGGCCGGGCGCGTAACCTGCGCGGCATGAAGATCCTCATCAGTGCCGACATGGAAGGTGCCACCGGGGTCACCTGGCCGGCCGACGTGCTGCCGGGGACGCCGCAGTGGGAGCGCTGTCGGGGGATGTTCACCTCCGACGTGAACGCCGCCGCCCAGGGCTTCTTCGACGGTGGCGCCGACCAGGTGCTCGTCAACGAGGCGCACTCGACCATGCGGAACCTCCTGCTGGAGAAGCTGGACGAGCGGGTCGAGATGCTGACCGGGCGGCACAAGTCGCTGTCCATGGTGGAGGGCGTCCAGCACGGCGACGTCGACGGCATCGCGTTCATCGGCTACCACGCGGGCGCCGGCATGGAGGGCGTCCTCGCCCACACCTACCTCGCCAACCAGATCACCGGGGTCTGGCTGAACGACGTACGCGCCAGCGAGGGCCTGCTCAACGCGCACGTCGTCGCGGAGTACGGGGTGCCGGTGGTGCTGGTCACCGGGGACGACCTGGCCTGCGAGGACGCGCTCGGCTACGCGCCGGAGGCGCTGAAGGTCGCGGTCAAGGACCATGTGTCGCGGTACGCGGCCGTCTGCCGCACCCCGGCCCGCACCGCCGCCGACATCCGCGCCGCGGCCAAGGAGGGGGCGCGGCTCGCCGTGCGGCAAGCGCCTCTGGATCAGGGGCCGTTCACGGTCGCCGTCGAGTTCGACGCCGAGCATCTGGCGATGGCTGTCACCGTGGTGCCGGGGGTGCTGCGGACCGGGGAGCGGAAGGTGGCGTACACCAACGGCACGATGTACGAGGCAATTCGCACGTTCAAGGCGGTCACCACGATCGCCTCGGCCGCCGTGGAGGAGCAGTATGGCTGACCAGCGCGCGCTGGACGAGGTGGTCGAGTTCACCTCCGAGCTGATCCGGATCGACACCACCAACCGGGGCGGCGGCGACTGCCGGGAGCGGCCGGCCGCCGAGTACGCGGCCGAGCGCCTGGCCGGTGCCGGTCTCGAACCGCTGGTGCTGGAGCGGACACCGGGGCGCGGCAACGTCGTCGCCCGCGTCGCCGGCACCGACCCGTCCGCCGACGCGCTGCTGGTGCACGGCCATCTGGACGTGGTGCCGGCCGAGCCCGCCGACTGGAGCGTGCACCCCTTCTCCGGCGAGGTCCGTGACGGTGTGGTCTGGGGGCGTGGCGCCGTCGACATGAAGAACATGGACGCGATGATCCTGGCGGTGCTGCGCGGCTGGGCCCGGCAGGGCGTGCGGCCGCGCCGGGACCTCGTCATCGCCTTCACCGCCGACGAGGAGGCCAGCGCGGAGGACGGCTCCGGCTTCCTTGCCGACCGGCACCCCGAGCTGTTCGAAGGCTGTACGGAGGCCATCGGGGAGTCGGGGGCCTTCACCTTCCACGACGGCACCGGGCGCGAGATCTATCCCGTAGCGGCGGGGGAGCGGGGCACCGGCTGGCTGCGGCTCAGCGCGGGCGGCCGCGCCGGACACGGCTCCAAGGTGAACCGGGAGAACGCGGTGACCCGGCTCGCCGCCGCCGTCACCCGGATCGGCGAGCACGAGTGGCCGCTGCGCATCACCCCGACCGTGCGGGCCGCGCTCACCGAACTGGCGGACCTGTACGGCGTGGAGGCCGACTTCGACGACATGGAGCTGCTGCTCGACAAGCTCGGCCCAGCCGCCAAGCTGGTCGAGGCGACCGTCCGCAACAGCGCCAACCCGACGATGCTGGACGCCGGTTACAAGGTCAACGTCATCCCGGGCGAGGCCCACGCGCACATCGACGGACGCTTCCTGCCGGGCGGCGAGGAGGAGTTCGAGTCCACCCTGGACCGGCTCACCGGACCGGACGTCGACTGGGAGTACGTGCACCGCGAGGTCGCCCTCCAGGCCCCGGTGGACGCACCGCTGTTCGGCAGGATGCGCGCTGCCGTGGAGGAGTTCGCGCCCGGCGCGCACGTCGTCCCGTACTGCATGTCCGGCGGCACCGACGCCAAGCAGTTCTCCCGGCTCGGTATCACCGGCTACGGGTTCGCCCCGCTGCGGCTGCCCGAAGGCTTCGACTACCAGGCGCTGTTCCACGGCGTGGACGAGCGGGTGCCCGTGGAGGCGCTCCGGTTCGGCGTCCGCGTCCTCGACCGCTTCCTGCGGACGGCCTGACGAGATGGGGGAAGAGATGCTGGTCCAGCCGTACGGTTCCTGGCCGTCGCCGATCGACGCGGCGCTCGCCGCCGCGCACGACGGACACCCCGAGTGGGTGGGGTTCGTCGGGGACGAGGTCTGGTGGACCGAGCCCCGGCCCGCCGAGGGCGGCCGCCGCGCCCTGGTGCGCCGCACGGCGGCCGGTGCCGAGGAGCCGGTGCTGCCGCCGCCGTGGAACGTGCGCAACCGCGTCCACGAGTACGGCGGACGCCCCTGGACCGCCGCTCCCGGCCCGGATCGCCCCCTGGTCGTCTTCACCCACTTCGCCGACCAGCGGCTCTACCGCTACGAGCCCGGAGGCGAGCCGGTCCCGCTGACCCCGCTCTCCCCGGTGGGCGGCGGGCTGCGCTGGGCCGAATCGGAGTTGGACCCAGGACGCAACGAAGTCCGTTGCGTGCTGGAGGAGTTCACCGGCGAGGGCAGCGGTGACGTACGGCGCGTACTGGCCGCCGTACCGCTGGACGGCTCGGCCGCCGAGGACCGGTCGGCCGTACGCGAACTCACCGATGGCCGGCACCGGTTCGTCACCGGCGCCCGCGTCTCCCCGGACGGACGCCGGGCCGCGTGGCTCGCCTGGGACCACCCGCGCATGCCGTGGGACGGCACCGAGCTGCTCGTCGCGGAGATCGGTGACGACGGCCGGTTCCGGGACGTGCGCACGGTCGCCGGGGGCGACGAGGAGTCGATCGCCCAGGTGGAGTGGGCGCCGGACGGGCGGTTGCTGTACGCGAGCGACCGGGGCGGCTGGTGGAACCTGTACCGCGACGGCGTACCGCTGTGCCCGCGCCAGGAGGAGTTCGCCGGCCCGCTGTGGAAGCCCGGCCAGCGCTGGTTCGCGCCCCTGGCCGACGGGCTGCTCGCGGTGCTGCACGGCCGCGGGGCAGCCGTGCTCGGGATACTCGACCCGGAGACCGGTGAGATCGCCGACGCGGCCGGTCCCTGGACCGAGTTCGACTCCTCCCTCGCCGCCCACGGAAGCCGGGTCGCGGCCATCGGCGCGAGTCCGCGCACCGGGTACGAGGTGATCGAGCTGGACACCGGCACCGGCCGCGCCCGCACGGTCGGCGCCCGGCACCGGGACCCCGTCGACCCCGCCTACTACCCCGAGCCGGAGGTCCGCACCTTCACCGGACCCGGCGGCCGCGAGGTGCACGCGCACGTCTATCCGCCCCGGCACCCCGTGGTCACCGGACCCGACGACGAGTTGCCGCCCTACGTGATCTGGGCGCACGGCGGCCCGACCAGCCGGGTCCCGCTTGTACTGGACCTCGCCATCGCCGCCTTCACCTCACGCGGCATCGGAGTCACCGAGGTCAACTACGGCGGCTCCACCGGGTACGGGCGTGAGTACCGCGAGCGGTTGCGGCACCAGTGGGGCGTGGTCGACGTGGAGGACTGCGCGACGGTGGCCCTGGCGCTGGCCGAGGAGGGCACGGCCGACCGGGACCGGCTGGCGATCCGGGGCGGCAGCGCGGGCGGCTGGACCACCGCTGCCTCGCTGACCGGCACCGACGTCTACGCCTGCGGCACGATCAGCTACCCGATCCTGGACCTCACCACCTGGGGCCCCGGCCGCACCCACGACTTCGAGTCGCGCTACCTGGAGTCCCTCGTCGGCCCCTTCGCCGAGGTGCCCGACCGCTACGCCGAGCGCTCGCCCGCCCACCGCGCCGACCGGCTCACCGCCCCCTTCCTGCTCCTCCAGGGGCTGGACGACGTGATCTGCGCGCCCGAGCAGTGCGAGCACTTCCTCGACCGCATCGCGGACCGGGGCGTCCCGCACGCCTACCTGGCCTTCGCCGGCGAGGGCCACGGCTTCCGCCGCGCCGACACCATGGTCCGCGCGATGGAGGCCGAACTGTCCCTGTACGCCCAGGTGTTCGGGTTCGACCTGCCCGGCGTCCCGAAACTGGAGCTCGGCACGTGAAGCAACTGAAGCGCCCCACCCGTCTCGCCCCCGGCGCCCGCGTGGCCGTGGTCGCGCCCAGCGGGCCGGTGCCCGACGAACGGCTGCGCGCTGGCCTCGACGTGCTGCGCGGCTGGGGCCTCGACCCGGTCGCCGCACCCCATGTGCTGGACCGGCACGGCCAGTTCGGCTACCTCGCGGGTACCGACGCCGACCGGGCCGAGGACCTCCAGCGGGCCTGGTGCGACCCCTCGGTCGATGCGGTGCTCTGCGCGCGCGGCGGTTACGGCGCCCAGCGGATGGCCGATCTGCTCGACTGGGAGGCGATGCGGGCGGCCGGCCCGAAGGTGTTCGTCGGCTTCAGCGACATCACCGCCCTGCACGAGGCGTTCGCCACCCGTCTGGGCCTGGTCACCCTGCACGGCCCGATGGCCGCCGGAATCGACTTCATCGGCAGCGAACGCGCCCGCGAACACCTCCACGCGACCCTCTTCACCCCGGAGAGGGTCCAGCGGATCACCACCGACGGCAAGCCCCTCGTTCCCGGCCGCGGCCGGGGCACCACCCTCGGCGGCTGCCTCTCCCTCCTCGCGGCGGAACTCGGCACCCCGCACGCCCGTCCCTCCGCCCGTGGCGGCCTGCTCTGCCTGGAGGACGTGGGCGAGGAGACCTACCGCCTGGACCGGTACCTCACCCAGCTCCTCCGCGCCGGCTGGCTGGACGAGGTCCGCGGCATCCTCCTCGGCTCCTGGCAGGACTGCGACCCGTACGACTCCCTCCGCCCGATGCTCGCCGACCGGCTGGCCCCGCTCGGCATCCCGGTCCTCGAGGGCGCCGGGTTCGGGCACTGCCCGGACGCCCTGACGATCCCCTTCGGCATGGCGGCCGAACTGGACGCGGACGCGGGCACGTTGACCCTGGAGGAGCCCGCCCTGCGGTGACTTCCGGCCAGTGGCCCGGCGTACCCTGGCCGCATGCCCCACACCGAACCCCACTACCTCGCCCAGGGCCCCCGGGTGGCCGTCCGCCGGTTCCGGATGGAGGACGGCGGTGAGTTCACCGCGCGGGCCAGGGAGAGCAAGGATCTGCACCGGCCGTGGCTGGTGGTGCCCGACAGCGACGAGGCGTACGCCACCTACGCCGGGCGGCTGCTCGGGGACGCGGGGCGGGCCGGGTTCCTGGTGTGCGAGAGGGACAGCGGGGACATCGCCGGGTTCATCAACATCAACAACATCGTCCGGGGCGGCTTCCAGTGCGGGGCGCTCGGGTACGGGGCGTTCGCGCACGCGGCCGGGCGGGGGCTGATGCGGGAGGGTCTCGAGCTGGTGATCGGGTACGCCTTCGGGCCGCTCGGGCTGCACCGGCTGGAGATCAACGTGCAGCCCGGCAACACCGCGTCCATCGCGCTCGCGCGCGGCGCCGGGTTCCGGCTCGAGGGGTTCTCGCCCGCCATGATCCAGGTCGAGGGCGAATGGCGCGACCACGAGCGCTGGGCGCTCACCGCGGAGATGCGGGGCTGAATCCCCCCTCAGGCCGACGACTGGTCGGCGTACTCGAAGACCGTGCCGTCCGGGTGCATCACCAGCAGGTTCCGGCCCACCGGTGTCGGTACCGGGCCCGCGATGATCTGCGCGCCCAGGTCCGCGAGCAGCCGGTGCGCCTCCTCGACGTCCTTCACGGCGATCGTCGCCGTCACCTTGCGCAGCACCTCCAGCTCCGCCTCCGGCCCGCTCATCAGCAGGAACGACCCGATCGCGGCGACCCTCACCCCGCCGCGCTCGAAGCGCAGGGCCGTACCGCCCGCCAGCCGCTCGTAGAACGGGACCGCGGTCTCGAGGTCGTCGACGCAGATGCGCAGGGTGGCGCCAAGAATCTCCATGCCCAGGAGCCTAGTTGGGGCAGCCGGGTGCGCACAGGCCGTCGCCGCGCATCGGGGGCGTGCGCGGCGGCCGGGTGACGTGGAGGTGGTTTGGGTGCCGTCACCCCGGTTACGCGGAAGACCTCGGACGAACCGCACCACCGGGGCGCCCGCGGCCGGTCACACACCGTGACGGGTCGGGGCTCGCCGGGGGCCGGGCGACCCGCCCGGTTTGCCGAGGACCGTCCGAGTCGCCTCGGACCCGCGGAAAGGAGACCCATGAACAACGACGAACTCGCCGAACTCGGGCAGCAGTTGCGGGTGGACAGCGTCCGCGCCGCAGACGCCGCGGCATCCGGACACCCCACCTCCTCGATGTCCGCCGCCGACCTGATGGCCGTGCTGCTCGCCAACCATCTGCGCTACGACTTCGAACGCCCCGACCACCCCGCCAACGACCGCTTCATCCTCTCCAAGGGACACGCGTCCCCGCTGATGTACGCGGTCTTCAAGGCGGCCGGCGCCATCGACGACGCCGAACTGCTCACCTTCCGCAAGCTCGGCAGCCGTCTGGAGGGCCACCCGACCCCGCGCAGGCTGCCCTGGGTGGAGACGGCCACCGGCTCCCTCGGCCAGGGCTTCCCGGTCGGCGTCGGCATCGCGCTCGCGGGCAAGCGGCTGGAGCACTCCGACTACCGCGTCTGGGTGGTGTGCGGCGACAGCGAGATGGCCGAGGGTTCGGTCTGGGAGGCCGCCGAGGCAGCCGCGTACGAGAAGCTGGACAACCTCACCGTCATCGTGGACGTCAACCGGCTCGGCCAGCGCGGCCAGACCCGGCACGGTCACGACCTGGACGCCTATGCCCGCCGCTTCCAGGCGTTCGGCTGGCACACCGTCGAGATCGACGGCCATGACGTCGCCGCCATCGACCGCGCCTACAGCGAGGCCGAGTCCACCAAGGACCGCCCCACCGCGATCATCGCCCGGACCCTCAAGGGCAAGGGCGTCGCCGCCGTGGAGGACAAGGAGGGCAAGCACGGCAAGCCGCTGCCCGACGCCAAGGAGGCCATCGAGGAACTGGGCGGCCCCCGCGACCTCCGCGTCCACGTCAGCGAGCCGCCTGCCGCGACTCGGGAGAAGCTCGCCCACGAGCCGCTGAGCCTGCCCCGCTTCGACAAGGGCGAGGAGGTCGCCACCCGCGACGCCTTCGGCAAGGCGCTCGCGGCGCTCGGCACCGCCCGCGGTGACGTCGTCGCCCTGGACGGCGAGGTCGGCGACTCCACCCGCACCGGCGTCTTCGCCGAGGAGCACCCCGAACGCTTCTTCGAGTCCTTCATCGCCGAGCAGCAGATGGTCGCCTCGGCGGTCGGCATGTCGGCACGCGGCTGGGTGCCGTACGCGTCCACCTTCGCCGCCTTCTTCAGCCGCGCCTACGATTTCGTGCGCATGGCCTCCATCAGCGACGCCTCGATCAACCTGGTCGGCTCGCACGCGGGCGTGGCCATCGGGCAGGACGGCCCTTCCCAGATGGGCGTGGAGGACCTGGCGATGTTCCGGTCCGTGTACGGCTCCACCGTGCTCTACCCCTGCGACGCCAACCAGACCGCCCGGCTGGTCGCGTCCATGGCCGACCTGGACGGCATCCGCTACCTCCGCACCTCGCGCGGCGAGAGCCCGGTCATCTACGACGCCGACGAGGAGTTCCCCATCGGCGGCAGCAAGGTGCTGCGCTCCAGCGAGGAGGACCGGCTGACCGTCGTCGCGGCCGGGGTGACCGTGCAGGAGGCGCTGACGGCCGCCGACAAGCTCGCGGAGGAGGGCATCAAGGTCCGGGTCATCGACCTGTACTCGGTCAAGCCCGTCGACGTGGAGACGCTGCGCCGGACCGCCGACGACACCGGCTGCCTGGTGACGGTCGAGGACCACCACGAGGAGGGCGGCATCGGCGACGCGGTCGTGGAAGCCTTCACCGACGGGCGTCCCGTGCCGCGCCTGGTCCGCCTCGCGGTCCGGACGATGCCGGGTTCCGCCGCGCCCGACGAGCAGTTGCACGCGGCCGGCATCGACGCCGCGAACATCGCGGCCACCGCGCGGCTGCTGGTGGGCGAGGCCGTGGTGAGCTAGGCCGGGTCTCCGCTGTGGCGGGCGTCGCTCCGGCGGCGCCCGCCGTGGTGCTCAGGCAGGCTTGCGGTGCTCAGGCCGGCTTGCGGCACAGGATCTCCCCGTGCAGGACGGCGAACCAGCCGTCCTCCCGCAGCCCCCACTCCCGCCACGCCCCGGACATCGCGCGCAGCTCCTCGGGCGTGGCGTGGCCGCCCTGCACCGCGCGGTCGGCGTAGGCGGAGGCGAGCGTACGGTCCGCCCACAGGCCGCTCCACCAGGCGCGTTCCTCGGGGGTGGCGTACGTCCAGGTGCCCGAGGTCGCTGTGATGTCACTCAGCCCCGCCGCCAGCGCCCAGCTCCGCAGCCGCCGGCCGGCGTCCGGTTCGCCGCCGTTGGCCCGCGCGACGCGCCGGTACAGGTCCAGCCAGTCGTCCAGGCCGGGCACGGCCGGGTACCAGGTCATGGCCGCGTAGTCCGCGTCGCGCACCGCGACCAGACCGCCGGGCCGGGTCACCCTGGCCATCTCGCGCAGCGCGCCCACCGGGTCGCCCACGTGCTGGAGCACCTGATGGGCGTGAACCACGTCGAAGGTGCCGTCGGGGTGGTCGAGGGTGTGTACGTCGGCCACCTCGAAGTCCACGTTGGCCAGACCCCGCCCCTCGGCGGTGGCGCGGGCCTGCTCCAGGACGCCGGGGGCGCGGTCGGCGCCGGTCACCCGGCCGTCGGGGACCAGGGCGGCGAGGTCGGCGGTGATGGTGCCGGGGCCGCAGCCGATGTCGAGGACGCGCATGTCCGGTTCGAGCGAACCGAGCAGGTACGCGGCCGAGTTGGCGGCCGTGCGCCAGGTGTGCGAACGCAGCACCGACTCGTGGTGCCCATGGGTGTAGACGGCGGTCTCGCGTGTCTCCGGCATGACGTCACGGTACGCCCGCCACCCGGATGCTGAGACCGCCGTTCCGCGATACGGACTGACGAACCGTCAGGCGACGTTGGGCCGCGGGCTGTACGCCGTCAGGATCTCCGGCAGCTTCTCCACCGTCACCGTGCCGGACACCGAGGTGACCTCGCCGTCGTACGCCAGCGGGGTGCCCGGCGCGAGGCCCGACAGGCGCAGCCGGCCGAGCTGGACCGCCGCGTGGCCCTGGGACCGGCTGAGCGGGCCCGCCACGGCGGCCGCCAGCAGACGCAGCGTCGGCCAGCCGTTGCCGTGCACCACCCGTACGTCCAGCGGGCCGTCCGACAGCTCCGTACGGCGCCCGGCGCCCAGGCCGCTGCGGCGGTAGACGCCGTTGCCGACGAACAGCATCCACAGCGGGTGCCGCTTGCCGGCCGCCTCGACCACCAGCGGATGCCGGTCCCTGCGCAGCACCTTCACCGCGCCCAGCACCCCGGCCGCCCAGCCGCCGATCCGGGGCGACCAGTGCTCGCGCTCGCGCACCAGCTCGGGGTAGACGCCCAGGCTCAGCGTGTTCAGGAAGACGCTGGAGCGGTCGTCGGCGGTGAACTTGCCGACGTCCACCTGGACCGCCTCGCCCGCGCGGACGGCGGCGGCCAGTCCGGCGGCGTCCTCCACCCCGAGGTCGTACGCGAAGTGGTTCAGGGTGCCGCCGGGCAGCACCGCCAGCGGCAGATCGTGCAGCAGGGCGACCTCCGCGCCCGCGTTCACCGTGCCGTCGCCGCCGCACACCCCGAGGACCCGTGCCCGCGCCGCCGCCTTGGCCAGCTCGGCCCGGACCTCCTCGGGCTCGCACTCCACGATCTCCGCCAGCGGCAGCGCGTCGTGCAGCGCGCTCACCCGGTCCGCGGTGCCCGAGGCGCGGTTGGCGACCATCACCAGGCCCTCGCCGTCCGGCAGCGCCGGGGCGTCCGCGCGCGGCCGGGCCACCGGGCGGGCGGCCGCCCGCGTCGGCACCAGCTTGCGCACCACGAACGCGGCCCCGACCCCGAGCGCCGCACCGGCCAGCACGTCGCTGGGGAAGTGCGCACCGGTGTACACCCGCGACGTCGCCACCGCGAACGCCACCGGAGCCACCGCCGCACCCCACGCCGGGGACTCCAGCGCGACCCCGGCCGCGAAGGCGGCGGCCGAGGCGGAGTGACCGGACGGGAAGGAGGTGGTGATGGGCTGCCGCTTGAGCCGCCGGGACAGCGGCACCGGGTCCAGCACCGGCCGGGTGCGGCGCACCGACCGCTTGCCGAGGGTGTTGACGGTCAGCGAGGCGAGGCTCAGCGAGGCGAGCCCCCGCACGGCCGCCCGGCGCGCCCTCGGAGTACGGGTGGCGGCGATCGCGCCGGCCGCCGCGAACCACAGCACGCCGTGGTTGGCGCTGCGGCTCAGGCGGGGCAGCACCTTCTGGGCACCGGGCCAGTTCCGCCGGGCGGCCACCTCGAAGAGCCGGGCATCGGCCGCCAGGAGCCGGCGCAGGACGGTGCGGCCGGTGGCCGGGACAGCGGTGAGGTCGACATCTGCGCTCATGTTCGACCCCTTACCCCGAAGCGCGCCTTTCTTGTGCCGCCGCCGGGGTGCGCGCGCGGAGGCCGGGGGAGCGGGATCTTCGTACAGTGGACCTCAGGACCAGTGGACCTCGGGACCGCGGAACACGACGAGCGGGGGCACCACCATGACCGGAGTCGACCCCAGCCGACTGGACGACCAGCAGCTCATGAAAGAGCTGGAGACGATCCACCGCACACGCCACGACACCCTGCTGTACGGCTCGAACGACGCCCTGCGCGCCCACAACGAACGCATGGCCCAGTTGGAGGGCGAGTACCTGCGCCGCAATCCGCGCCGCCTGGTGAGCGCGGGCCGCACCCGCGAGGGCGCCCGAGAACGGGGCTGCGGGGAGCCGGGGGAGACGTGAGATCCGCGGTGGCCGCGAGGGCCGGTGTCACCCGTTGGGTGTCGTCCGTGTCCCGCGAATGGGGTCCGGCGGCGGGCGGGGTGGCGCCCAGGGGGCTCTGATGGCAGGGAGGGCACGAAACGCGTGCCCCGACCGCCGTACCGCGAGGAGCCCGCCCCATGCGCCGCACCGTACGCGCCCTCTCCACCGCCGCCGCCCTGGCCGGCGCCACGCTCGTCATAGCCGGGCCCGCGTCCGCCGAGCCGGGCGCGCCCTGCGAGGACCCCGCCGCCTCCGCGCCCAAGTCACCCGGCAAGTCCTACGACGCTCCGCTGTCCGGAGCGCCGTTCCTGAGCGCGGCGCCCACCGCCCCGGAGCGCAGCGGCGGCGCGAAGGACTGCGCGGAGACCTCGGCCGGGAAGACGGGCGGGGGCGGAGACGGTGCGGCCTGGGACGACGGCGAGGAGGAAGGCCAGAGCTGGGAATCCGCCCCCGCGAAGGACGACCCGCCCACCGTGGAGCACGGCGTGCAGGCCGGGGCCGGCGGCACCTTCTCCGACTCGGTACCCGCCCTCGCCGCGGGCGGTGCGCTGATCGCCGCCGCGGCCGCCGGAGCGGGGTACCGGCTGTACCGCCGCAGGCGCCCGGCCGGGCGCTGAGGAGCGGGTACCGGAGGCCGCTGTGACCGGGACGAGGCCGGCCACGAGCCATGCCGGGCCGTTCGGCGGGTACACACCTCCCCGAGGACACCATCAGCAGGCACCCTGCGCACCCGCCACAGGGCACCGGACACCGGGGGCACAGGGGATTCGGCACACGGACCGTGCGGAGGCGGAGATGCGGCGGAGGGAACCCGAGGGCCACGGCCCGGTCCGCTACGGCCCCCCGTTCCCCGCCGACGGCCTGCCCGTCCTCCCGGAACTCGCCGACCGGCTCGCCGCCGCCGAACACCACGGCGCGACCCAGCCCGCCGGCGGCGGCCCGGCACTGCTGGAGGCCGCCTGCGGCTACTGGACCCGGCGCTCGCTGCCCTGCGCCCCCCACCACGTGACCCTCGCCCCCGGCGCGCCCCCGCTGCTGCTGGCGCTGATCGCCGCGCTCGCCGGGGACCACGGCGACATCCTGGCCCCCCGCCCGCGCGCCACCTGGTGGGCGCCCGTCGCCCGGCTGCTCGGCAGACGCCTCTTCCCGGTGCCGACCCCGGCCGACAGCGGCGGGATACCCGACCCGTACGCGCTGCTGGAGACCGTCCGCCGGGTCCGCGCGGAGGGCGGCGACCCACGGCTGCTGGTGCTGTCCGTCGCGGACGACCCCACCGCCGCCGTCGCCCTGCCCGAGCTGCTGCACGAGGCCGTGGAGGCGGCCGCCGCCGAGGGGCTGCACCTGATCAGTGACGAGACCTGGCGGGACACCCTGCACGCCCCGCACGACACCGTCCTGGTCAGCCCGGCCGGGATACTGCCCGACCACGTCACCGTCGTCGCCGACCTCGCCGGATCACTGCTCCCGGCCGGCTGGCCCGCCGCCGTGGCCCGCTTCCCCGACAGCGCGGCCGGGGAGGACACCCACGCCCGCGCGCTGGACGTCCTCACCGCGCTCGGCGCCCGCCTCGCCGCCCCGGTCGCGGCCGCCGCCCAGTACGCGCTGGACGAGCCCGAGCCGGTCACCGCCCGCCGCCGGGCCGCCGTGGCCCT
>NZ_WWKH01000744.1:0-1657 GCF_009865595.1 Streptomyces sp. SID1328
CTGCTGCTCCCGCCGGCCGCCCCCGCCGACGAGAACACGGCCGCCATCCCCGAACCCGCAGCCCCCCTCCCCGCCGAGGCCACGCACGACCGCGCCCCGGACGAGACGGAGGAGAAGCTGACGAGCAAGGGCCTGCCCAAGCGCACCCCGAAGATCACCGCGCCCGAGGCCCCGGTCCGCCCGCGCGCCACCGGCGTCGACGCCGAGGCCCTGCGCCGCAGGCTCGGCGGCTTCCGCCGGGGCGCGCAGGCCGGGTACCGCGACGTCGAAGCGGAGATCGCCGAGCACACCGCGCAGAACCAGCGGCCCGCCACCAGCGCGAACGCCGAAGAGTCCACGGGGGGACACGCCGAGGAGGCAAGCAGTTGACCACGCCCAGTACCTACGGACTGAGCAGTGAAGCCCGCAACCTGCATTGGCTGCTGACCAACCTGGTCGAGGAAGTGCCCGGAATCCAGTCGGTCGCGGTCGTCTCCTCCGACGGCCTGCTCCTGCTGTCGTCCGACCCGAACCGCGCCGAGGCGGACCGGCAGAACCGGCCGGCCACCAAGGGCCCCCGCGGCTCGGCCGCCGACCTCGCCACCATCGTCTCCGGCATCGGCAGCCTCACCGTGGGCGCGGCCAAGCTGATGGACTACGGCTCGGTCAAGCACACCATGGTCGCCATGGACGAGGGCAGCCTCTTCGTCATGTCGATCAGCGACGGCTCGCTGCTCGGCGTGCACGGCTCCGCCGAGTGCGACATGAGTGTGATCTCGTACCACATGGCGCTCTTCGTCGGCCGGGCCGGGCATGTGCTCACCCCGGAACTCCGCAGCGAGCTGCGGAAATCCATGGAGTCCGAACCGAGCGGGAGCGTCCGATGAGCTCTATCGCCAAGAAGACGCAGCTCCCCACGCGCGGCGGCGACCGCAAGGCCGCCCGGGTGCGCCCCTACTCGCTCACCGGCGGCCGCACCCGCTTCGGCCACGTCCTCCTGGTGGAGACGTTCGTGGCCAGCACCGCGGCGCTGGACGCCCCGGAGGAGCGCAAGGAACTGGCGAACGGCACCGCTCCGCGCGTGATGCCGGAGATGGTCGCCATCGTCGAACTGTGCCGCCGTATGCGCACGGTGGCCGAGATCGCCGCGCTGCTGAGAATGCCGCTCGGCGTGGTCCGGGTGCTCCTGAGCGACCTCGCGGACCAGGGAAAGATCCGTGTTTACGGCACCGGGACCGGTCACGGCACCGGCCGTCCGGACCGCGCGCTGCTGGAAAGGGTGCTGAGTGGACTCCGCCGTCTCTGACGCGACCGCCCCCGTCGGGAACGCTCCCCTCGTCGACGGCCTGGCCGAGCCCGTCGAGGAACTGAAGTCCTGGCAGCAGGACCGCAGCCGGGCACCCGTCGCCACGAAGATCGTGGTGGCGGGCGGCTTCGGCGTCGGCAAGACCACCCTGGTCACCGCGGTCTCGGAGATCACCCCGCTCCAGACCGAGGCGCTGATGACCCAGGCGAGCGAGGAGACCGACGACCTCACCGCCACGCCGGGCAAGACCTCCACGACCGTGGCCATGGACTTCGGCCGCATCACGCTCGACGACGACCTGGTGCTCTACCTGTTCGGCACGCCGGGCCAGCAGCGGTTCTGGTTCATGTGGGACGACCTGGTGCGCGGCGC
>NZ_WWKH01000745.1:0-1322 GCF_009865595.1 Streptomyces sp. SID1328
TGGGTGCCGAGGTCGGGGTGGCGCCGGGGGTACGAGGTGCCGAGGCCGACGACGTGGTGACGGGGGTACGAGGTGCCGCGGTCTGCGGGGTGGCGGGTGCGGTGGGCGCCTGGCGGGTGGGCATTCCGGGGTGGACCGGAGCCGAGGCCGCGCGGGACTGAGCGGTACCGGGTGCGTGCTGGGTCGGGGTGCCCGGGCGTGCCGGGTGCCGATCGCTACGGGACGTCTGGACGGTGGGCGTGACCGGGCGGGCGGGGGTGAGGGGCACCGAGCCCTGGCCGGTGCCGGACGCGTTGCCGGACGTGTTCGGGCGTGCCGAAGTCAGCGGTACGGAGCCCTGATCGGTGCCGGACGCCCGAGGGGCCGACGTGCCCGGACGCGCCGGGGTCAGGGGCACCGCGCTCTGGCTGACGCCGGGGGCGGGACTGCTACCGCCGGGGGACGTCGCCGGGGACGCAGGACTCCGGCGCTCCGGGGCACCCAGGGTCGGACGCTCGGCGGCGCGGGGCGTAGGAGGAGTCGCCGGAGCGCGTTGTGCCGTAGGACGCGTGTCCTCGGGTGCCGTGGTGCGGCGCGCTGGGGTGTCGTTGGGTGTCGTGCCGGGCGTCTCGGGCGCGAGGGCGCTCGTCCGGGCCACGGTCAGCGGCGCCGGGTCGGCGGGGCCGCCGGTCGGGGCGGGGTCCGTGCTCGTGCGGCGCTGGACGGCGCCGGATGTCGACTCGATGCCGCCATCAGGCTGTTGGCCCCCCAGCAACGGCTTGTGCGACGGCTGTTGTGGAGTCGGTGCGGCAGACCGCTGCACCGGGGCCCGCCCGGACCGCTGCCCGGTTCCGGGCACGTCGGCCGTCGGAGGCAGCTCCGTCAGCGGCGCCCCCAGACCCGTCCGGGTACGGGGAGCCTGCGGCTCGACCCGGCGCTGGACGGGCTCGGTGGCCGGCGTCTCCGCCCCACTCCGCACCACGGGAAGCACGGGCCCCGGAGTGCTGCCCTCGACGGCCCCCTGCTTCATCGGCACCGCAGTGGGCGGGAGCTGGGTCATCGGCTCACCCAGCGGCGGCCGGCTCGCCCCCCGCCGCTGAAGCGTGGCCTGCTCCGCCTGAGCTCCCTGAGCACCCTGAGTGACCGGACCAGCCTGCGCCTGAGGCTCAGGCGCGGCCACCGTGGCAGGGACGGTCGGCACAGCAGCCACCCGCCGCACAGGACCGGCCGGCCGCCGAGCGACGACCAGCGAGCGGCTCACCGGATGTGGACGCACGGAAGGGGCCACGGGGCGCCCCCTTTCCGTACCGGACGAAGCCGGGACGGCCTCGGCGCGCGAGCCG
>NZ_WWKH01000746.1:0-1193 GCF_009865595.1 Streptomyces sp. SID1328
CGACGCGCTGCTGCTGGCCGCCGGAGAGCTGGGTGGGCCGGTGCCTGAGCCGGTCCTTGAGTCCGACGGTCTCCACGACCCGGTCCAGCCATGCCTTGTCGGGCTTGCGGCCGGCGATGTCCATGGGCAGCGTGATGTTCTCCAGCGCGTTCAGCGTCGGCAGCAGGTTGAACGCCTGGAAGATGAAGCCGATCCGGTCGCGGCGCAGCCGGGTGAGCTTCTTGTCCTTGAGGCCGGTGATCTCGGTCTCGTCCAGGTAGATCTGACCGCTGGTCACGGTGTCCAGGCCGGCCAGGCAGTGCATGAGGGTGGACTTGCCGGACCCGGAGGGGCCCATGATCGCGGTGAACTGGCCGCGGGCGATGTCCACGTCGACGTGGTCGAGGGCGACGACGCGGGTCTCCCCGGCCCCGTAGGCCTTCACGACCTGCCGCGCTCGTGCGGCGACGGCCGTAGGCCCTCCAGTGCCCCCGTGCCTGGGAATGGTCACAGCCGATGTCACGGTATGTCTCCTATGCGGGTCGATCGCGGGCACCCTGGATCGCGGTGCGATGCGTGGGTTCGGTGGTGCGGGCCGGTACGTCCGTGCGCTACGCCTGAAGTCTGGCCGTGGCGGGGGGTGCCGCACGCTGGTGCGAACCCCCGTTTCCCGGGGGGAAATCCCTACCCCCCGCGGTCCGGCCGACCGCCCCCCTGGCGGCATAAGGACAGACTAAGGACGAGGCGCGGCCGCCCTCGTCCTCCGCGGGAACGAACCCTCCCCGAGCCCTCGTACGGAGATACCCCTAGGGGTACTCCACCGACGGGTGGAGCCCTTCTCAGGGTCGTGTCCACCCCCGCCCCCGGTCAGCCTCCACCCTTACGCCGCGTCAGGGTCAACCCGCCCCTTACGGGCACCCCGACGTGACCCGGGTCACTGCGCGGCGGCCCGCCCCGTCAGCTCGGTCAGGCGGTCGCGTACGCGGCTGGTCTGGGCCTGCACGTCGTCCCAGGTGTCGCTGTGTTCGCGCAGGACGCGCTCGGTCTCGCGGGCGGTGCGCTCCGCGTGCAGGCGGGCCCCCGCGAGGATGTCGGCGGCACGCGCGCGTGCCTCGTCCTGGCAGTGCCGCGCCCGCACGGCCGCCTCCTCCAGCGCCCGTCCGGCCGCCGCGAGTCCGGCCTCCGCGCGGGCGGTCCGCCCGGCGAGGCTCGCC
>NZ_WWKH01000747.1:0-1167 GCF_009865595.1 Streptomyces sp. SID1328
GGGTCCCACCCGGTCGGCGGGAACGCGCTCCCCACGCGCGCGTGCCGCCTCCGCGCGCCCGGCCCGGCGCGCGTCCAGCGACCAGACCTGGCCGCAGCGGGTGAACACCAGGTAGAGGGACATCAGGTGCAGCACGTTGTCGCCGCCGTCCCCCATGAACACGCTGCGGTTCTGGAGCGAGAGCACCCCCACCATGAACAGCACGGCGGCGGTCCGGGTGCGCCAGCCGACCAGCAGCGCGGCACTGGCCAGGACCGCCAGGAGGTAGCAGAGCTCGAACCAGAGCCGGCTGCCGGACCACATCAGCACGGTGAAGGCGTGGTTGTCGGCGATGAGCTGGTGGGCCAGGTTCCAGCTCCAGGGCCCGGCCGGCCCGTACAGCTCCTGGCGGTGCGGGAACTCGCGCAGCAGGAAGACCAGCCAGGTCCCGGCGAACCCGATCCGGATCACGGCGCTCTGGTACGGACCGAGGGCCGCGCCGGTGACGCGTTCGACGCCCTGGGCGAAGGTCTGGGAGAGCCGGTTCATCGGGCACCTGCCTCGGTCTCGTCACCGGTCACCGTCCACCAGGGCAGCACACGGTAGGCGGGACTGGTGGAGACCTTCTCCCGGCTCCACTCGGGCGGGGGCACATTGACGGTGCGGGAACGCACTTGCACACGCTCGATGGTTCCGGCACGGTCGAGGCCCTCGTCCCGCCGCAGGCGCAGCACCACTATCCGGCGCACGTACTGCTCGGAGAGCGCCCCGCGCACGCCCACGGGCCGGTTGTCGGTGCCGTGGGTGGTGCCGAGGAAGTCCCAGGCGCGGCGCAGCTCGTTCTGCTGGGTGTGGCTGGGCAGCAGGTTGCCGTCGATGGCGGCGCCGTCCTCGGCGGACAGGTCGGTCCAGCCGGTGGTGCGCAGGTCACCGCCTTCGCCCCGGATCTGAGCGCGGACCTGCACGGCGACGTTCTGCTGCAGCGGGTTCGGCGCGAACAGCTTCCAGTTCTGCTCGAACTCCGGGTACACCCAGCCCTCCACCGCCTTGGCGTGCCGCTTGCTCACGGTGTTGGCGGGGGCGAGGCTCAGGAACACCATGCCGAGGTGCACGGCGGCGACGGCCGCCACGACCGCGAGTGCGCCGCCCGCGACGAGGCGGTAGCGGGGGGAGAGGGCGGCGAGGCCG
>NZ_WWKH01000077.1:0-2282 GCF_009865595.1 Streptomyces sp. SID1328
CGGTTCTCCTTCACCTACCGCTCCACGATGGACGTGTGCGGGCTGACGGTTCAGCCGTCCCGCCTGCGGGCCTTCCTGGCGCGGAACATCGCCCACACCGAGGTTCAGCCGGTCCCGCCGAAGGTCCGCCACATCCGGGGCACCTCCACCGGCCTGCGCGTGACCCTGCGTCTCCCGGCCGGCCTGGAACCGGCCGACCTGGTGGCCGCCTCCGAGCGGCTCCGCCATGCCTGGGGTGTGCACTCGGTGACCGTCGCGGAGACCAAGCCTGGCCACGTCGAACTCCGCATGACCGGCTACGACGTGCTGCGCCGAGTCCGGATGCCGCGCCGTGCTCGCCCTGAGGGGCTGTCGGTGCCGGTGGCTCTGCGGGAGGACGGGACCGCGTTCGTGCGGGACTACCGCCAGATCCCGATGGCACTGACCCTCGGCGCGAACAACTCCGGGAAGTCCGTCTATCAGCGCAACCTGATCAAGGGCCTCGCCAAGCTGCCGGTGGCCCTGGTCGGGATCGACTGCAAGCGCGGCGTCGAGCACTCCGCCTACGCGGCTCGGCTGTCGGCGCTGGCGACCACGCCGGACGACTCCGCCTCCCTGCTGGATGTGCTGGTGGGCGAGATGGAGTCCCGGTTCGACCTGCTGAGCCTGCAAGGCGTCTCCGACGTGTGGGAGCTGCCCGCCGGCTTACGGCCCGTGCCCGTGATCGTCCTGGTGGACGAAGTGGCGGAACTGTTCCTGATCTCCTCCAAGAAGGATGAGGAACGCCGCGAGCAGATCGTCACCGCCCTGATCCGCCTCGCGCAGATGGCACGGGCGGTCGGAATCTATCTGGAGGTATGCGGGCAGCGCTTCGGCTCCGAACTCGGACGCGGCGCGACCATGCTCCGCGCCCAGCTCACCGGGCGAGTGGTGCACAGGGTCAACGACAAGCAGACCGCCGAAATGGGTCTCGCGGACGTGGCCCCGGACGCCGTGATGACCGCCTCCCTCATCCCCGCCGAACGCCCCGGCACCGCCGTGGCCGCCGACTCCTCCGGGGGCTGGGCGAAGATCCGCACCCCGCACACCACCCGCGCCGAAGCGGCGGCCATCTGCCGGGAGTTCGCACACCTCGTGCCCGACTTCCCCGCCCTCGACCCCTACCGCCCCCACATCCCCGCGAGCGTCCCGGTGCCGGGTCCATCGCTGGTCAAGCCGATCCCGCTCACGGACTAGGAGGGGCAGTCATGGCCACACGCAAGAAGACCCCGCCGAAGCCGGCCGCCTGCCCGGACTGCCACGGCAACGGAGACACCACCGAGACCGTGCACGTCGGCGCCCGCAAGGGCCGCCTCACCGAGAACCGGCAGGCCGCCTTGTGCCTGACCTGCCTGGGCACCGGCGAAGCACCGGACGGGCAGTGATCACCATGCAGCGCACTCTCCGCCCCGACGCCGTACTGATCCAAGCCGTGATCGCCGGTGCCCTGTCCTTCGCCCACCTGCACGACCTGGCCGCCGCCGCCGGACAGTCCGGCTGGAAAGCCTGGGCCTACCCGATCTCCGTCGACCTGCTCTTGGTCGCCGCATGGCGTCGACTGAGGGCCGGACGGGACGGGGCCTCATGGACCTGGTTCACGATCGCGCTCGCCGCCTCGCTCGGCGCCAACATCGCCACGGCTGGTCTGCTCGATCTCGGCCACGTGCCCGCCTGGCTGCGCATCCTGGTCGCCGGCTGGCCCGCGCTCGCCTTCCTCGGCGGCACCCTCCTCGTCCACACCCCGACCCCGGCGACTGCTGCCGAAGCCCCTTCTGCGGAGCCTGAGTTGGCGGTGCCGGAAGTCGAGTTGCATCGCACCGACACCGCGCCGGTCCCGGCGCCCACGTCCGCTCCTGCGGAGCTGGACCCCGCCCCAGCCAAGCCACCGACGCCGGCCGCTCCGGTTCCCACGGTCCCGGCGGCTCTGGTCGAGCACGCCCGCTCCATCGCGGAGAAGCACCGCAAGACCACGGGTGAGCCGATCACGGCTGAGGCACTCACCGCCCGGCTCGGTCTGCCTGCGCCGACCTGCCAGGCCATCGCCGCACAGCTCGAACTCACCTGACCCGGAAGGAGGTCGACCCGTGAGCGTGTACCGCCGGTTCCGTGACGTGCGGCGCTTCGGCCCGGTCACCGTCGCCACCTACCACGACGGCCGTGGCCGCACCCGGCACACCGCCGCCTGCTCCGCCCCCGGCTGCGGCTTCTCCACCGACTACGCCGACCGCTCCGCCGCCGAACTCGCCGCCCGCACCCACCGCTGC
>NZ_WWKH01000748.1:0-7401 GCF_009865595.1 Streptomyces sp. SID1328
GGTCGCCGGGGTGATCGCGCGCCTGCTGTCGGTCGACGGGATGGTGGCGACCGCGCTCGGTCTGGAGGACCCGCTGACCGACACCGTCACCACGGCGGAACCGGACGTGACGGGCGCGGCCGGGCCCGCGGGCCGGACCGAGGCGTTCTGGCGTGCCTCGCACTTCCCGCAGACCCGCGCGGTACGCGCCCGCTGGCGGGACCAGAGCCACCAGCTGCTGCGCACGGTGTCCTTCACCGGCGGCGGGGGCGGATTCCCGGTGAGCTACGGCGACTTCACGCTGCCCCTGCGGGACGCGATGGTGGACCGCGCCTTCGAGTGCTGGGTGCACGCGGACGACATCGCCAAGGCGGTGGACTACCCCTACGAACCACCCGCCCCACGGCACTTGAGCCGCATGATCGAACTGGCGGCCCGCATGCTCCCGTTGGCAGTGGCCGCCCACCGCGGCACCTCCCCGCCCGCCACTCCCGGCCGCAGCCTCCGCCTGGAGATCGAGGGCGCGGCAGGCGGCCAATGGCTGATCCCCCTGGACTCCCCCGCCGCCCCCACCCCCGAACACGAGGTGGCCCACGTGGCCCTGGACGGAGTCGAATTCTGCCGCCTGGCAGCAGGCCACCTGACTCCCGAGGAGACGACAGCGGGCCAGAGGGGCGACAGGGAAGCGATCAGGGACGTACTGACGGCCACGGCATCGCTGAGCCGCATGTAAGAAGCTCAGCAGGCTTATCCCCTAGGCGAAAACCACGGTCCGGCGCCCGTTGAGAAGAATGCGGCGCTCCGCATGCCACTTGACCGCCCGGGCCAACGCCTGACACTCCACATCCCGCCCGATGGCCACCAGCTGATCGGGCCGCAGCTCATGCCCCACCCGCTCGACCTCCTGCTCGATGATCGGCCCCTCGTCCAGATCCGCGGTCACGTAATGCGCGGTGGCCCCGATCAGCTTCACCCCCCGCTCATGAGCCTGGTGATAAGGCTTCGCCCCCTTGAAGCTGGGCAGGAACGAGTGGTGGATGTTGATGATCCGCCCGCTGAGCGCCTTGCAGAGATCGTCCGACAGCACCTGCATGTACCGCGCGAGAACCACCAGCTCGACCCCTTCCTCCCGCACCAGCTCCAGCAGCCGCGCCTCCGCCTGCGCCTTGGTGTCCCGCGTCACCGGGATGTGGTGGAAGGGGATGTTGTACGACCCCACCAGTTCCTCGAAGTCCGTGTGGTTGGACACCACGGCCGCGATCTCCACCGGCAGCGCCCCGGTGCCGGCCCGGAACAGCAGGTCGTTCAGGCAGTGCCCGAACTTGCTGACCATCAGCACGATCCGCATCTTCTGGTCGCCCCTGCTGATCTGCCAGTCCATGTGGAAGGAGTCACCGATCGCGGCGAAGCTCGCCCGCAGCTTCTCCAGCGTGACGTGGGCCTCCGCCGAGAAGTGGACGCGCATGAAGAACAGACCCGTGTCGTGGTCGCCGAACTGCTGGCTGTCCTCGATGTTGCAGCCGGTCATGAAGAGGTAGCTCGACACGGCGTGCACGATGCCCTTTTTGTCCGGGCAGGAGAGAGTGAGGACGTACTGGTCCGCCAGGGTGTCGGCCGTGGCGGCGGCTCGGCTGGGCTGCTCGTTCATGCACTACACGATCTCACGCCGGGCAGCCCGGCCGGGGCCCGTGTCCGTCAGCCGGACGCCGGGCGGGCCCTCAGACGGCCGTGGTCAGGATGCGCAGGGCCTCCAGGCTGCGCGGGACGGCCGCCGGGTCGTCGCCGTCGCTGGCGGCGAGGCGCAGATGGGCGTCCTGGGCGGCCCGTACCGCTTCCGGCCACTGCGGGTGCTCCAGGTAGACGGCGACCGGGGCGTCCGGGCCGACCTGGTGCATGATCCGCAGCACCCGCAGCACGGCGGTGTCCACCAGCGCCGCCTCCTGCGAGTCCCGGAAGATGGTGCCGACGTATTTCTCGGCCGACCAGTTGTCCAGCCAGGTGTCCTCCACCAGCCGGTAGACCGCGTCGGTGACGTCCCCGTACCCCTCCACGCCCGCGAGCCAGACGTCGCGCTGAAAGGCCGGGTCGGAGAGCATGTGCAGCGCGGAGCGCACGTTGCTGCGCCAGCGCCACCACGGCATGTCGTTAAGCGGCATGCCGCCCATGGTGGAGGAGCGACGGCCGCGACGGGAAGAGTTCTCCGAACCTTGCACGGTCATCGATCGTACGTTCCGCACAACATCGGCCACATCCGCCCCCGGTGTTCACCGTCGTGTCACCCATAGTCGACCGGGCGTCACTCCCCGGTTGGGGATGTGCGGGAATCGTGGCGGCCCATGACCGGCAGGCGACGCACCCCCGACAGCTTCCCCTCCTCCCCCCGGCCTCGGCGGGCCGCCCGGTACGCGGGCGCGCTGGCCCTCTGTGCCGCGCTGACCGCCGGCTGCGGGACCGTGCCCGGCACGGACGGCGGCGCCGGGGACGGCACGGTCAGGGTGATGACCTGGGCGCCGCAGAACACCGCCGCCACCAACAAGCCCGGCATGCCCGCCATGGCCCGCGCGTACGCGAAGTGGCTCAACAAGCACGGCGGGGTCGGCGGCCGCACGCTCACCGTGCTGACCTGCAACGAGCACAACGACAGCGTGGGCGCCGCCAAGTGCGCCCGGCGCGCGGCGGCGGAGAACGTGGTCGCGGTCGTCGGCTCCTACAGCCAGTTCGGGGACTCCTTCCTCGCCCCGCTGGAGAGCGCGGGCATCCCCTACATCGGCGGCTACGGCGTCACCAGCGACGAGTTCACCGGCCCGTACTCCTATCCGGTCAACGGCGGTCAGCCCGCGCTGCTGGCGGGGCTCGGGCAGGCGCTCGCCACGGCCTGCGGCCCGGTCGCGCTGGTACGGCCGGACAGCATCGCCGGGGACCAGCTGCCCGCCCTGCTCGACTCGGGCCTGAAGGCGGGCGGTCACCCGGCGGCCACCGACCAGCTCGCCGCCGAGGACGCCACCGAGTACGGCGACCAGGCCGAGCGGGCATTGCGCGGCGCCACCGCCGACCCGGCGCGCAAGGGGTGCGTGGTGCCCGCGCTCGGGGACCGCACCGACACGTTCATGGACTCCTTCCGCCGCGCCCGCGCCGACCACGCCCCGGTGCGCACGGCGACCGTGCTGGGCAGCGTCGACCAGACGGAGATCAACGCGACCGGCGGCGCCTCGGGCCCGTACGAGGGGGCGTACATCACGGGCTGGTACCCGGTGGCGTCCGATCCGCGCTGGAACCCGATGAAGCAGGTGATCAGCAAAGAGGCGTTCGGCGACAACAGCATCGACCCGGCCGACGCCGGGGTGCAGACCACCTGGATCGCCTACACCGTGCTGCGGGCCGCGCTGGAGCGGATCGGCGACGGCGACGTGACCCCGGACACGGTGCGCCACACCCTGGACGGCGGGCTGAAGGTGTCCACCGGCGGGCTCACCCCGACCCTGCACTGGCCGGACGAGACCCGGCTCGCGGCGGTCGGGTTCCCGCGCCTGGTCAACGCCGACGTCACCCTCCAGGTGGTCCGGGAGGGCAGGCTGACCGCCGTCCGGCGGGGCAGCACGGCCGCCGCCGCGGGCGGCGACATGACGCGGACGCTGGAGAGCGCGGACGTGGGCTGACCCCCGGCCGCGCCCGGTCCTCAGAGCTGGGTCGGCTGGCGGGTGGTGAGCCCGTACTTGGTGGCGATGGCGTTCCAGAGCTGGGCCGCCTTGGCCTTCTGGGCGCTGGCGGTGCCGCTCTGGGCGTTGCCGGCCTGGGTGTGGTTGGTCGAGCGGGCGTGGCCCTTGCCGCAGACCTTCTTGCTCTTGGCCTGCCGGGCCCAGAGCGCGTAGTGGTTGTCGGCGGCGGCCGACGCCTGCCAGGCGGCGGTCAGCGCCGCGTTCAGCTCGGCGTTGTTCGGCAGCTTGTCCACGGACAGCTTGCCGAGCCGGTTGACCAGGTCGGCGCGCTGCTGGGCGGCGCCGCGCAGGTCGGCGGCGGCCTGGTCGAGGTTCTGGCACTGCCTGATGCGCTCGACCGCCTGGATCACGGTGGAGCGGCTGCTGCCGCTGTCGGCGAGCAGCTTGTCCAGCTCGGCCGCCTGCGGCTGGGCCGGGTCGGCGGCCGACGCGGACGGGGAGGGCTTCTCGCTGGCCGGGGTGGAGGAGGCGACCGGCCGGTTGTCGTCGCCGTCGTCACCGCCGCCGCTGAGCAGGGCGCCCGCGCCGATGCCGAGGACGACGATGCCGACGCCGACGGCCGCGATCAGCGGCAGCCGCGAACCGGTCCGTCCGCCGCCGCGCCGTCCGCCGTCGTCGTCGTGGTCCGTCGGCGGGCGGTAGGCGGGCTGGGCCGAGACCATGGGCGCCGGCGGACGCGGGTCCGGGGCCGGGACGCGCGGCATCTGCTGGGTCGAACCCTGGGCGGCGCCGGCGCCGTACTGGGTGCCCCGGAAGAGGTTGTCGAACTCGGCGGGCGGCTGCCGGTCGGCGTCGTCGGCACCGGCCTGGTAGGGCGGGATGTACTGGGTGGCCGCCTCGTCCGGCCGCTGCTGCGGGTAGCCCTGACGGCCGTCGTTCCCGGTGGCCTCGGGCGGCAGCGCGCCCGACGCCACCGGGGGTATGTACTGCGTCGCGGCCTGGTCGGCGCCGCCGGAGGGGACCGGCGGAAGGTACTGGGTCGCGCCCTCGGGACCCTGGCCCGCGCCGGGACCCACCGGCGGCATGAACTGGGTGGCCGCCTCGTCCATCGGCGGCAGCGGCGCGGACTGCTGCGGATAGCCGTCGTTGCCGTACCCCTGGTGCTGCTGGGGGTAGGGCTGCGCGCCGCCGTAGCCCTGCGCGTCGTACGTGGGGCCCTCGGGCGGCATCGGGCCGGGACCGGACGGCTGCTGCGGGGTCTGCCACTCCTGCGCGGCGGCCGGGGGCCAGCCCTGGTGCTGCTGGTGCTGGGGCTGCTGCTGGTCCTGGCCGGGGCCCCAGGAGCCGCCCCAGGGCTGGCCGCCCGGGGGTACCGCGGGCGTCCCCGTCATGCCCGGCAGCAGGGGCTCCCCTCCGTCGGAGGGCAGCACGATGCCTTCGTGCGCGGGTCGCGCCGAGGGCTCATCGCCCTGTCCACTCTGCGTCACCGGGACTCCTACGATTGAAGGACGTTCGGAATCGTCGGCTCACGCTACCGGGTCCGCGGAGCCCGGTGCCACGCAGCTCAGCGCCCGAGTGCCCTTTCCCACAAGGGCACTCGGGCGCACCGACTGCTCAGGCGGCCTGCCGGACGTCGAGTCGCGCACCGAACTCCCGTACCACCGCCTCGTCCCGGAAAGGCTGCAGCCGCTGCTGGAGGTCCTCCAGGTACTCGGTGCCGCGCTCGGAGCGGAGCGTCTCCAGCAGTTCCACGGCCTTCATGCCGGTGCCGCACGCCTGCTCGATCTCGCGCTGCTGCACCTGGGCCGTGGCGAGGAGCACATAGCCGATGGCCCGGCGCCGGGCCCGCGAGACGGGGTGCCGTTCCAGCGCCTGCCGGGCGTATCTCGCGGCGGCCTCGGCCTGCCCGAGGTCACGGTGGCAGTGCGCCAACTCGTCGGCGAGATAGGCCTCGTCGAAGTGGGCGATCCACACCGGGTCGTCGCCGTGGGAGGCGTCCGCCCGCTCCAGCGCCGAGATGGCCCGCCCGGCGGACGCCTGTGCGGCGCGCACATCGCCCAGTACGGCGTGCCCGCGCGCCTCGGCCGCGTGGAACATCGACTCCGCGCGCGGGGTGACCCGGCCCCGGGCGCCCTCCTGCGCGGCGCGCGCCAACTGGGCGATCTCGCGCGGGTTTCCGAGTTCGGCGGCCAGGTGGCTCATGGAGGCGGCCAGTACATAGCCGCCGTACCCCCGGTCCCCGGCCGCCTGCGCCAGGCGCAGCGACTGGATGTAGTACCGCTGGGCCAGGCCCGGCTGGCCGGTGTCGACCGCCATGTACCCGGCCAGCTCGGTCAACCGGGCGACCGCGGCGAAGAGTTCCCGCCCGACCGCCTCCCGATAGGAGCCCGCGAGCAGGCCGGAGACCACGCTGTTGAGGTAGTGCACGACGACCGGGCGCACATGCCCGCTGCCGTACTGGTGGTCGAGGTCGACCAGCGCCTGGGTCATCGAGCGCACGGCCGCCACGTCGGCCGGGCCCACGCGCGGGCCCGCCTGCCGGGCCACCTGGGCGTCCGGCGCGGAGATCAGCCAGTCCCGGCTGGGCTCGACCAGCGCGGAGGCGGCGACCGAGGAGCCGGACAGGAAGTCCCGCCGCCCCACGTCGCTGCGCCACAGCTCGCAGACCTGCTCGATGGCCCCGAGGACCGTCGGCGAGAACTGCAGGCCCACCCCGGAGGCGAGGTTCTTGCCGTTGGCCATGCCGATCTCGTCGATCGTGACCGTACGGCCGAGTTTGCGGCCGAGCGCCTCCGCGATGATCGCCGGGGCGCGCCCGCGCGGCTGCTGGCCGCGCAGCCAGCGGGCCACGGAGGTCTTGTCGTAGCGCAGGTCGAGTCCGTGCTCGGCGCCGCACATGTTGACCCGCCGGGCCAGCCCCGCGTTCGAGCACCCCGCTTCCTGGATGAGTGCCTGCAGCCGTTCGTTCGGCTGCCTCGCCACTAGCGGCCTCGCGGCCATGCGCTACCCCCTGCGAACCCCTGGAGCGTGAAGATCACTGGTCGTTCCGGTCTGCAGATCACTTCCCAGTCGACATAGCGTCAATGCGCGACATGTGCGGTTTGCCGGGGTAAAGCCGTCTCCCCCGGGCGCCCCGTGCCCTCCCTGGTTACCCGCGCCGCCCGTTCGTCTCTCCCGCGCGCCCCCGCCCGTGCTCCCGTGCGCCCCGGCGACCGGGCCGGTGTGCCGCCCCGGCGCACGGCCCGGCCGTAACTCCGGCTGGACGCGGCAGTTGAGTGGGACGTGGACGAGACGACCGCGGGCCCCGAGGCGGCCCGGATTCCGCGCCCGCGCGGGGGATCCCTGCTGGAGACCGCCGTTGCGTACGCCGAGGAGCGGCACTGGGACGTGCTGGCGGGCAGTTGGCTGGTGGACGCGGGCGGCGTGCGGTACTGCTCCTGCGGCGACACCGTCTGTCCCGCGCCCGGCGCGCACCCCACGCGCCCCGACTGGGCGACGCGCGCGACCGGCAGCCCGGCGGTCGTCCGGGAGATGTGGCGGGAGCAGCCCTCGGCGTCGATCCTGCTGCCGACCGGCCGCACCTTCGACGCGCTGTCCGTTCCGGAGAGCGCCGGGTTCCTGGCGCTGGCCCGGATGCGGCGCATGGATCTGAACCTCGGCCCAGTGACCCTCACCCCGGACCGGCGCATGCAGTTCCTCGTGCTGCCGGGCGGCGCGGCGAAGGCGCCCGAGCTGGTGCGGCAGGTCGGCTGGGCGGCGGCCGCGC
>NZ_WWKH01000749.1:0-558 GCF_009865595.1 Streptomyces sp. SID1328
GGGGGTGCTCCGGGTGCCCGGTGCCGCCGGCCGGGGCCAGCGCGTGCATGCCGAGCAGCCCCACCAGCACCGCGAGCACGAGCAGCGCCGGCGAACGCCGGTGGGGCGGTCGCGGGGGGCGCTGGTGGGCGGTGCCGGGCATGCAGGTCATCCTACGAGCGCCTCTCGCGCCCGCTGCGGCGGGACTCGCCGCTCAGCCCTTGGCGGGCCCCCGGTGCCGGGGTTCGTGGTTGCGGGCGACGATCGAGGCGTTCAGGCAGGTGGCGTACGCGCACCAGGCCGCGTACGGCAGCAGGACGAGGGCCGCCTCGCGGTCCGTCCGGGCGACGCGGGCCAGGAGGCGGACGTTGCTCGCGTCCAGCAGGAGGGTGCCCGCGAGACCGGCGAGCGGGCTGCGGAGCCGGAAGAAGAGATTGCTCCAGCCGGCGTTCAGGGCGAGGTTGGCGGCGAACTCACCGGCCAGGGCCTTCCGCTGGGGCCCGCGAGCCGCGTTCAGGGCGCGGCCGCCCGCCACGGCGATGGAGGCGTACAGCGGGGTCCAGACCGCGCCGAACGCCC
>NZ_WWKH01000750.1:0-568 GCF_009865595.1 Streptomyces sp. SID1328
CACGGGTTCTCCGAGGTGCTGTACGCCTTCACCTCCGCCGCCAACAACAACGGCTCGGCCTTCGCCGGGCTCAACGCCAACACCGACTGGTTCAACACCACGACCGGGCTCGCCATGCTGCTCGGCCGCTTCCTGCCCATGGTGTTCGTCCTCGCGCTGGCCGGCTCGCTCGCCGCGCAGCGGCCCGTCCCCGAGAGCGCGGGCACCCTGCGCACCGGGAAACCCCTGTTCGCGGGCCTGCTGGCCGGGACGATCCTCATCATCACCGGCCTGACCTACTTCCCGGCGCTGGCGCTGGGACCGCTCGCGGAGGGGCTGTCATGACGCACCCCCGTACCGACGAGCCGACCACCCGTACCCACGACCCAGAGGCCGCCATGTCCACAGTCGCTCCCACCCGCGCGCCGCACGACGAGGCGGCGGCCGGGGTTCCGTCCGGCGGGGGCCGGGTCGGGGCGGGCCTCTTCGATCCCCGGCAGTTGCTGAGATCGCTGCCCGACGCCTTCCGCAAGCTCGATCCGCGGGTCATGGTCAAGTCGCCCGTGATGTTCGTGGTGTGGATCGGCTC
>NZ_WWKH01000751.1:0-651 GCF_009865595.1 Streptomyces sp. SID1328
TGCGGTCGCCCAGCCAGAGCACGCCCACCGCCGCCGGGCCCAGGGTCTCGCCGAGGACCATCCCGGCCGTGGCCGTGGTGACCGAGCCGCGCTGCAGCGCCGAGGTCAGGAGCAGGAAGGCGGCACCGCCGCCGAGGAGCAGGGCGTAGAGGGACGGGTCGGTCGACAGGGCGTACGGGCGAAGGGAGCCGACCAGGCGGACCGCCACCTCCACCACCCCGAAGCCGCACCCTGCGCCGAGCCCGAGGAGCAGCGCCCGCGGCCGTCCCGAGAGCCGGCCGCCCACCGCGCCGAGCAGCAGTACCCCCGCCGCCGTCGCGAGCAGTGCGTACGGCAGCCAGGCCGGGCCGCTGCGGTCGCCCTCCGCGCCCGAGGCCAGCCCGAGCAGCGCGAGCCCGGCGCACACCACGCCGACCGCCGCCCACTCTGGCCCGCTCAGACGTACCCGCAGCAGCCGCGCCGCGACCACCGCCGTCACCGCGAGGCTCGCGGCCAGCGCGGCGCCCACCGCGTAGATCGGCACCGAGCGCAACGCGAGGATCTGGAACACGAAGCCGAGCCCGTCAAGGGCGAGCCCCGCCGCGTACCGCCACTGCCGCACCGCCCGCAGCAGCAGCGCCGCCTCCCCGCCGCCCTGTCCTCCGGCCGCCC
>NZ_WWKH01000752.1:0-448 GCF_009865595.1 Streptomyces sp. SID1328
GCAGTTCGGTGAGCCGGTGCTCGGCACGGCGGGCGGAGGCGAGGGAGCCCAGCTCCTCGGCGGCGCGACGGGCGGCGGCCGCGAGGCCAAGGGCGCCGGAGTCGGCCTGGTCCTCCGGCAGCGCGCGCCGGGCGTCCGCCTCGGCCAGGGCGGCCCGGCGGTGCGCGTTCTCCGCTTCCTCGCGCAGTTCCAGCGCGGGCGCCACGGTCTCGGCCTTGCGGCCGCGCTCCATGCGGGCCCGCGTCTCCTCGTACTCCCCCGCCCGCTCCGCGAGGCGCGCGGCACGGTCCTGGGCCTCGGCGAACCTGTGCTGGAGCCGGGCGAGTTCGCGGGCGTCGGCCAGTTCCTCCTGGGCGCGGGTGTGGGCGGACTCGGCGGCGGTGAGGCCGCAGTGGGCGACGGTGAGGCGTTCACGGGCGGTGCTGCGGGCCACGGCCGCCGCCGCGAG
>NZ_WWKH01000753.1:0-443 GCF_009865595.1 Streptomyces sp. SID1328
CAGGGTGGCGGCACCGGCAACACCCAGGGCGGAGTCCAGGGTTAATCGATAGACGGAGTTCATCACCCCGCGGAGGAAACCTCTGCGGGGTGATGCCGTGTTCTCCCATGCCGATCGCCCGGCATGCACTCTGTACGGGTGACATCGCCTGTGTCGCTGTAGTAACGCAGTGAGAACTTGCGGCTAATTTGGTCCGCAAGAAGTCCTCTCTGCTGTCTACCGCAAGAAAGGCCTACCGTGAAGCGGGTCGGAATCTATGCATCCCTGTCTTTTGCCGCTGCCATGGCGCTGACAGGCGCGACGGCAAGCCAGGCTTCCGCGGAAAACCGCAACCATGCGGGATACCCCGCAGAAGTCACCATTGTTTTCAACCACGGGTATTACGGCAACGTCTTCAACACCCAGGGCGGTACCCACAACACCCAGGGCGGCACGCAGAGCGG
>NZ_WWKH01000754.1:0-397 GCF_009865595.1 Streptomyces sp. SID1328
GGGCGCCAGGCGGGCGGCGGCGGCCCGGACGGTGTCGGCGGTAAGCCGGTAGGTGACGTCGCCGGCGGTAAAGGCCGCCTGCGTGACAGCGGACATATGATTCCTCCAGGGGGCGGGGTCATGGCAGCGTCGGCCTAACCGCACCACTGCGGCCGGGGAAAGACGCCGGAGGCGAGCCGCGCACACAACCGGCCCGCCTCCGTATTGCGTCGACCGACCGGCCGCCACTGGAGCGCCGGCCGGTCGGTTCACGTCAGTGGCGGTGTCCGCCGTGGTGGCCCCAGGAGGCGTCATCGACGAAGCGGCCATGGTCGTTGCGCAGGGTCGCGGTGTCGTGGTCGTTGTTCCACACGTAGGCCCGACGGTCCTGGAAGAGGTCGGTGCGGGTGTCGCGGCC
>NZ_WWKH01000078.1:0-18759 GCF_009865595.1 Streptomyces sp. SID1328
TCTTCGACCAGGTCGACCACGTAGTACAGGTGGGTGCCGACGAGGCCGTACCAGCTGCGGTTGGGATGGGGATCGGCTGAATCGCCGGGCGCCAGGCGGGCGGCGGCGGCCCGGACGGTGTCGGCGGTGAGCTGATAGGTGACGTCGCCGACGGTGAAGGCCGCCTGCGTGACAGCGGGCATGTGATTCCTCCAGGGGCCGGGGCATGGCAGCAGCCGCGTAACCGCACCACTGCGGCCGGGAAAAGTGCGTCAACCGACCAGCCCCTACTGGAGCGCCGGCCGGTCGTTTCACGTCAGTGGCGGTGTCCGCCGTGGTGGCCCCAGGAGGCGTCATCGACGAAGCGGCCATGGTCATTGCGCAGGGTCGCGGTGTCGTGGTCGTTGTTCCACACGTAGGCCCGACGGTCCTGGAAGAGGTCGGTGCGGGTGTCGCGGCCCATACCCTTGTGGATGCGGACCGTTGCACGGCCCGCATCCCGGTCGCAGGCGACGGCCATGCCTCGCCACCGCCTCGTCCTGGCCGAACTCGGCGCCTGGGACGAGCTTGACCGATCGCGGTGGGCGGTCGACTTCATCAGTGTTCGGGCCAGAGGCAGTTGACGGCAGCGGGCCGGCCCCGTATGGGGCGCCCCGCCTTACCTCAGCCGCCGCGGATCGTGCAACGACAAGACCCCGGACAGCTACCTCGCCGGCCTCCACCTGCGCGCCTCGAGGATCTGGATCAAGGAACTCACCCGGACCCCCCATTGATCACGACTCGTTGAGCGCCTCTAGCGGCAGTACACGTCCCCGTCGGGTCGCTGACCGGTGGCCAGGAAGCGGGAGACGGTGCGGTCGCCGCAGGCGTTGCCATTGGCGAGGTAGGCGTTGTGGCCGGTGGAGTCGACGGTGACCATGACGGCGCGTGTGCCGAGGGCCTGGCGGAGTCTCCGGGCGCCGCTGAGCGGAGTGGCCACATCACGGGCGTTCTGCACGAGCAGGATGTCGGACGGGCCTTGTCCGGTGACCCGTACCGGGGACCGCCGCGGCGGGTACGGCCAGGCGGCGCAGACCATCGCGTTGCGGGGCATTCCTGCGGTGAGCGGATGCAGGCGGCGGCTGTCGGCGACGGCCTTGCGATAGTCGGCCGTCGATGTCGGCCAGGCCACGTCGTTGCAGATCGTGCCGATGCTGACCGCGGCGAGGTTCTGCAGCGCCTGGTCCGGCGGCTGTTGCGGCGCGGGAGGCACCGTGCCGTGCCGGGCGGCCAGCATCAGCTTGGCCAGGGCGGGGAAGCGGCTGGGTGCGTAGAGGCTGTCGAGCATGGTCTGGCGCAGCACGTTGCCGTTCAGCTCCGGGGGGTTGGCGCCCGGCCAGGGGAGCGGTGCCCGGTCGAGGCGGGCGGCGAGACGTAGGAACAGCGGCCGTACCTCGTCGGCGGTCGCCGCGACCCGGTCGGGATTGGCGGCGGTCGCGGCCCACCGGGCGAACTCCGCGAAGGTGTCCTCCACCCCGCGCTCATACGCGTGCAGCCAGCCGCGCTCGACCAGGGCGGGATCCGGATCGTCGTTGCTGTCCAGCACGATGCGGTCGGTGTGCTGCGGGAACCGCTGGCTGTAGACAGCGCCCACGTACGTGCCGTACGAGACGCCCCAGGCGGCGAGCCGGTGTTCGCCGAGCGCGGCGCGGATGCGGTCGATGTCGTGGACCTCGTCAAGAGTGCTGATGTGCCGGATCAGCTCGCCCCCGTTGCGCGCACAGGCCTGCGACAGCCGGCGGGCGGTGGCCACGTTCCCGGTGATCGAACCGTCCGGGGCCGGCCAGGGACGCAACGTCGACGTGGCGAGGTCGGTGTGCCGGAGGGCGCAGCTGACGGTGGTGGACGGAGCGAGCCCACGCGGCGCGAAGCCGATCAGGTCGTACTGGTCCCGCACGGCCTGCGGCAGCTTCTGCCCCTTCCCGGAGGGGTCGGCGAGGCTTGTGTTGCCCGGCCCGCCCGGAATCAGCAGCAGTGCCCCGCGCCGGGTGTCCGGCTTCGCGGCGGGAATCCGGGAAACGGCGATGTCGATCGTGCGGCCGCCAGGGTCGGCGTAGTCCATCGGCACCTTCAGCGAGGCGCACTGCTGACGCGCATCGAGCCCGTCGCCCGCGCACCGGGTCCAGTGGAGGGCGGGGGACAGGGGTGCCGCTGTCGCGGGAGGGGAGACGCTCAGCGGAGTAGCGAGGCCGAGGAGCGCCGCGGAGACGGTGAGCCAGGCGGCTCGTGAACTTCTGCTCTGCTTCATGCGGACGAGCCTCGCGGATTCGGTGGTCCGCTCACATCCGGTGAACCCCCCTGCTGATAAGGGGGCTTACTTGTTTGCCGAGAGGCCGTCATGAAGTCCGTCCGCCGCTCTCGGCAGCGGATGAATCGAGGGCCGGGCTCCGCCTGCGTGCCTCGATGATCTGGATCAAGGGTCTCCCCCGGACCACCGGTTGATCACGACTTTATACGCACCCTAAGGGCTGTCCCGTAATCTTGCCCTGCGATGATCTTGACCGTGTCAGGTGTGATCACGGCATCCGAGTCGTCCTGGATAGCCCCGTTTACCGGGCTGAGCCCGCGCTCCTTCAGTAAGTTGGTGACACATCTGCGTCGTGAGGGTGCCGATGCCCCAGCCCGGGGACGGTCGTGGAAGCTGCCGCTGGAGGATCGGGTGCTGCTGGTCGCCGCGTACAGGCGGACGAACTTGACGATGCACTGGCCCCGCTGTTCGGGGTGTCGAAGTCGGCCGCGGACCGAGTGATCGACGACATCGGGCCGAGGCTCGCGCTGCATCCCCGCCAGCGGTTCGCCAAGGACGCAGTGCTGATCGTGGATGGCACCCTGGTGCCCACACGTGACCACAAGGTCGCCAAGCAGTCGAAGAAGTACCGCTATTCCACCAACCACCAGGTAGTCATCGACGCCGACACCCGCCTGGTCGTGGCGGTCGGCCGGCCTCTGCCGGGCAATCGCAACGACTGCCGGGCCTGGGCGGAGTCAGGCGCCAAGGACGCCGTCGGCAACACGGTGACCATCGCCGATGGCGGCTACCCAGGAACCGGGCCCGTGATACCGCACCGCCGCCGCAAGGGAGAGGATCTCCCTGACTGGAAAAAGGCCCACAACAAGTCCCACAAGCAGGTTCGCGCCCGCGTCGAGCATGCCTTCGCCCGTATGAAGGCGTGGAAGATCATGCGCGACTGCCGCCTGAGAGGCGACGGCGTGCGCCATGCAATGCACGGCGTCGCCCCCCTACACAACCTCGCTCTCACGGGATGACCGCGCCGCATGCGGGATCTGAGAGGCCCACCGGAGACGGCTCTGCGCCTCGCAGTCTCGGAGGGACTCAGTCGAGGCAGAACTCGTTGCCCTCAAGGTCCTGCATCACAATGCAGGACTCGTTCTCGCCGTCGGCACGCATCGTTCGCACATGTACCGCACCGAGCGCGACCAGTCGTGTGCACTCGGCCTCAAGTGTGGCAAGGCGCTGCTCACCCACGAGCCCGATACCGGCCCGCACATCGAGATGCAGCCGGTTCTTGACGACCTTGCCTTCGGGAACTCGCTGGAAGAGCAGGCGCGGACCCACGCCCGAGGGATCAGTGCACGCGAAGTAGATCGCCTGCTCCTCGGGCGGCAGCGAGCGGTGGTACTCCTCCCACGTGGCAAAGCCCTCCGGGACCGTCGGTACGACGTACCCCAGTACCTCACACCAGAAGGCGGCGAGGCGCGCAGGTTCCGCGCAGTCGAAGGTCACTTGGAACTGCTTGATCGTTGACATCGGCGCACCCTACCAAGGGTGCCCCGCTGCCCTTTTCCCAGGTGGATCCCCATGCCGTCGAGATGTCGACCCATCCCCTCCGAAACCTGGTCCGGATCGGACACCAGGCGATCAAACCGAAGAGGCCACGAGAAGGACGCCACCGTGGCGCGTAGCTGCGTGGCACAGGCCCACCGAACCGCTCGTCGGGCCGGACGTCGATTGTCGAGTCGAATTCCCTGAGCCGTTCCAGCGCCCCCCAATGGGTGGTCGCCGGACGCCCGGTCAATAGGCCGGCTGCGGCGAAGACCAGCGAGCCGTTGCACACGCTCGTCATGACCGGAACCGACCGGCGCTGGCGGCGGACCCACTCCAGGTGCTGGCTGTCGTTGAGCCGAGGCCGGGTTCCCCGACCGCCGGGATACAGCAGAACGTCTAGCGCGGGCATATCGTCCCTCGAGTAGTGCGATCCGAACGGGAAGCAGCGCCTGCACGCGCTGTAGACGGTGGTTCGTGCAGCATTCCTACGCGCGTCCGCCCCAGGCTTGATGGTGGGAGGCCACGTGCCGCTTCATGCGTGGGGGCGTGCGGGTCTGCTGTGCGGACTGGAGGAGAGGAGGAGACTGTCAGTGCCCGACGCCGACCATGCCTGGCACCAGCATGTTTGCCCTTGCCTGCTGTCCTGCCGCGCGCCGGGCTAGCGGAGGAACGCCTCGGATGCGGTCCATAGGCGTGCCGCGTTGTCGCGGTCGAGTGCGTAGGGGGCGACGCCGGCGACGGCGCCGGCGCGTTCGGTGACGGGCTGGGCCTCGGCGCAGTCCTCGTAGTAGAGGCCGGTGACGGCGGCCACGGTGGGTGAGGCGGCCATCAGGACGGTGGTGGCGGCGCCCTGTTCGACGGTCTTGCCCGGGGGCAGGACGAGTTCGCCGGCGGCGAGCATCCCGGCCACGGCGTCCATGTCGGTGTTGCGGGCCAGGCCGGTGGCGGCGATGTTGCCGGGCATCACGGCGTTGGCGGTGATCCCGTAGTCGGCCCAGCGTTCGGCGGCGCCGACGGCGAACAGGGCGGTGGCGGTCTTGGACTGGCCGTAGGACGTCCAAGGGTCGTAGGGGCGGTAGCGGTAGTCCAGGTCGTCAAAGGCGACCGGGGAGAAGAGGTGGCCGATCGAGCTGACGGCGACCACGCGGGCGCCGTCGGCGGCGGCGAGTGCGGGGCGCAGGCCGGTGGCCAACGCGAAGTGGCCCAGGTGGTTGACGCCGAACTGCCACTCCCGGCCCTCGGGGGTACGGGTGATCTGCGGCGGGGACATCACGCCGGCGTTGTTGACCAGGATGTGCAGCGGGCCGCTCCAGGCCGCGGTGAACGCCGCGACCGACGCCAGGTCGGACAGCTCGATCCGGGCCACCGACAGCGTCCCGGCGGAGGACGGTAGCTCGTCCCGCAGACGGGCCGCCACGGCGGCGCCCGCATCGGGGTCGCGTACGGCCAGGGTGACGTCGGCGCCCGCCGCGGCGAGCGCGCGGACCGTCTCCACGCCGATACCGGAACCGGCACCGGTGACCACGGCGCGGCGGCCGCGCAGATCCACTCCGTCGAGCACCTCGGCGGCGGTCGAGGTGGCTCCGAAGGCGTGGGACTTCTTGGATGCGGACATGAGAGAGGACTCCTGACGAGTTCGTGTGGGGGGGGAATGCGTGGAGCGTGCCGGCCCGGTCAGCCCTGGGCGGTTCGGGAGACGTGCTGCCAGTCGGTCCAGGTCTGCAGTCGCTGGGTGTAGAGGGGTTCGATGATCTCGATGGGTTCGGTGCCGAAGAGCACGCGCAGCGGTGGGTTCTCGTGGTCGACGATCTGCAGCAGGGCGGTGGCGGCGTCGGCAGGGTCGGCGTACCGGGCGTTGCCCAGGCGGGCCGTGATGGCCGTGCGGACCTGGTCGTAGGCGGGGTTGGGGACGGCCTGGGTGGCGGAGGAGCCGGCCCAGTCGGTGCTGAAGCCGCCGGGTTCGACGACGGTGACCTTGATTCCGGCGCCGCCGACCTCCTGGGCGAGGGCCTCGCTGAAGCCTTCGAGGGCCCACTTGGAGGCGTGGTACGCGCCGAGGGAGGGGAACGCGGCGACGCCGCCGACGGAGGATATCTGCACGATGTGGCCGCTGCCCTGCGCGCGCAGGATCGGCAGGACGGCCTGGGTGACCCAGAAGGCACCGAACAGGTTTGTCTCCATCTGGTCGCGCAGCTGCTGCTCGGTGATTTCCTCGATCATGCCGAACATGCCGTAGCCGGCGTTGTTGACCACGACGTCGAGGCGGCCGAACTTCTCGTGCGCGGCGGCCACCACGGCGGTGACGGCGGCCTTGTCGGTGACGTCGAGCGCCAGTGGAAGGACCGCGGCTTCGCCGTACTTGGTGACCAGGTCGTCCAGTGCGGCCGTGTTCCGGGCGGTCGCGGCGACCTTGTCCCCGCGCTCGAGCGCGGACTCGGCGAACGCGCGACCCAGACCGCGGGACGTACCGGTGATGAACCAGACCTTGCTCATGACTTCAATGCGCGACCGCCCCGCCGACGAGCCGCTCTGGGACTCCCTGACCGTAATCCTCACAGGGTTCTGCGAGAGCCTGCGCGACGGCATGCCGCTGCTGCGCCGCCTCAAGGCGCAGTCACCTGCCTTCGCCCAGTCGGCGCAGAACTTCGGCGAGCAGTTCTTCTCCGACCTCAGGAGCTGGGTGGCGTCCCGGACCACCGGGCCCGACGGATCGGCGGGGGCGGCAGGGTCCGACGAGCTCACCGCAACCCTGCAGCTGAACATCGCGGTGGCCGCCACCCTCACGGCGTACGAGACCTGGCCCGCGGACGAGTCCTTCGACGGATTCGTACGGCGCCTGGAGCGCTGCCTGCGCCAGACGGGCCCCGGTACGGCCGAGAGCTGACGGCCGGCCAGAGACCCGGTGGACCTGGGCCGCGATCACCCTTATGACCAGGCGAGTCACCCGCCGAAGTTCCCGCATAAGCGGACAGCCGACCTCCCGCGAAGCGCAACGGGACTGATCGTGTTGGCATTGGCGGTCACCAGCGTCTCTGGGAGACGCCGAAGCCGCGGAGCCGTGCCGATCCTCCTACCGCCGTCACGAACGCGTCAGCCCAACCAGCGAAGCGAGCGCATCCGCAGCGCCGCCATCTATCAATGGCTCCCCAGTGAGGGCGGGCCGCGCCCGCCCTCACACAGGCTTCGAAAGATCGCTAGGACTCCGGACCCATGTACTGGGTTTTGCTCCCGAGCCGGAGCCTCAGATGTTGGCCAGGGTGCGGTCGAGGAGGGGGAGCAGACTGTCCCAGTGGCGCTGCAGCGCGGCGGGGTTGAAGGCGTCGGTGTCGGACATGGTGAAGCCGTGGACGGTGCCGGGGTAGATCTCGGAGGAGTAGTCGACCTTCGCGGCGTCCAGGGCCTGGTTGAGCTCACGGAGGGCCTCGGGCGCCATGTCGCCTTCGGCGTGGCCGAGGTGGACCTGGGCGGTGAGCTTGGCGAAGAGGTCGGGTCCGTCGACGCTTACGGGGCCGTGGAATGCGGCGAGGGCGGCCACTTGGCCGGGGTGGGCCGCGGCGGTGCGCATCGCCAGGAGGCCGCCTATGCAGTAGCCGGTCACCGCGACCGGTCCGGCGCCGACCTCGGGCCGGGTGGTGAGGAAGCTGAGATAGGCGTCGGCGTCGCTCAGGACACGTTCGGCGGTGTGTGCCTCGATCAAAGGCATCACCTGTGCCATGAGCGCGGGTCGGACCTCTTCTCCGATGTGCTCGGGAAGTTCGATCACCGGTGCCGGGCCGTGTCGGTAGAAGAGGTTGGGGACGAGCACGTAGTACCCGTGCCTGGCCAGTTCGCGGGCCATCTCCCGCAGGACGGGCCGGATACCGAAGCCGTCCGCGTACATCAGCACCCCTGGGTGCCGCTCCCCACCGTCGGGGAAGGCGGCGAAAGCGTCGGCCTGGCCTTCCGCGGTGGGAATGTGCAGCGTCTTGATGGGCATGAGTTCTCCTGTCGTGGTTGACGTGTCGAGTTGTGATCAACACGACAGGAGGCGGAGCCCGCGCAGCAGCGCCAGATCCTCGACCCGACAGCGGGCCAGCACCGGCCCGTACGGCGCTCAGAGGAGCGCCGGGTCACCAATCCGTGTGTGGCGCAATGCCGTCCCGGTAGTCATCGCCGCACAACGTAGCCCACCGGACAGGATCGATGCCAGCCCCTCAAGTACACAGTGCTGTTCGCGGATCTCGGTCAGTACCTCTGATCCTGAACCCGGTCGACGCCGTGCCCGTGACAGCGATACCGATCTTGCTTCTACATGGTCCTCACCACCCGCGCGAACTGGCCGCCCTGCTCCAGCTCCGGGCGATCGCCCTGCACGGCGTGCGCACCACCATCGGCGGCGGCCGATCCCCCATGCTCACCACCAGTTGTCCACACGGGCCAATTACAACACTCAGTCACAGTGTGACTTAGCGCCGTAGTTGGCCCTCTAGCGGTCTACTTGGCCCACCTGACCGTTCTAGGTGCCCCGTAACGCGACAGGAGCACCCCCTGGCTTGCGTTGATTTCCTTGCGGAGGCCGGGGGCACGCTCAGCACAGGACAGTGGTTTGCGACGATGCCCAGGTTGGAGAGGTCGGCACGCACGTTGGCGAACGCGCGATAGAAGCCAGCCACTACGGGCTGACGAAAGAAGCGGGTGGGACATGCAAACGCTGGTGGAGGGGACTGTCACGGAGGCACTGCGCGACAGCGGCGACGAGGTGATCCGTCTGTACGTAGCCGCCTGCGCCGAGCGCATGGCGCCGCTGTTCATAGGGCTGCGGGCGGGGGTGCCAGGGCGGGAGGCCGACCTGGACTTTTGCGTGCGGTCGGTACGCGACCTCTGGCACACAGGCCAGCCGCTGGCCGATGCTGCTGAGCGAGTAAGCGTGCTGGAGCGGTTCCCCGAACTTCAGCCGAGCGAGGAGGGGATCACCGGTGTCGCTGACACCTACGCCTTCTTCGGCGCCCTCGCCTTGCGGTATGCCCTGTTGGCCCACGGCACCGGAGATCCCCGTGATGCGGAGGCCTGTGGCCACGCGGCGCTCACCGCGATGGGAATGCTGGACCAGAACCTCGCTGGTGCCGGCTTCAGTGCCGAGGAGCAGCGGCTTCAGTCCCGCTCGGCGACCGGCGACGCCGCTGGTCTTCGGGAGGTCAGCGTGACAGCGGGACGGGAGCGGTTCCGGGCCGTGCTGGGTCGTACAGGGCAGGGCGGAAGCTGAGCATCGTAGTTGTCCGTACTGGCCAAGTAGACCGCTCAGTCACAAGCACGACACGATCACCGCAGACCTGGTCCACGAACTACTTCAGGAGCAGCATCCGGACTTTGCAGGGCTGGCCATCCGTGAGGTAGCCGGCGGGTGGGACCACCAGCAGTGGCGCCTTGGGAACGAGTTGGCCGTGCGCATGCCGCGCACAGAACGCGCCCCGGATCTTCAGCGCAAGGAGTGTCGGTGGCTGCCGGTTCTGGCTCCGCGCCTGCCGCTTCCGATCCCGAACCCTGTACGGATCGGTGAACCGTCGGCGCGCTTCCCGAAGCCTTGGACCGTCATGACGTGGGTTCCGGGCGAGCCACTGGACTACATCTCGATCAGCCGCGGCGACCACGCGGCCGACACCCTGGCGGCCTTCCTCAGGGCGCTCCACCTGGCAGCCCCTGCTGACGCGCCGATCAGTGAGGACCGCGGCGACCATCCCAAGAAGTGCACGGACGGCTTCGACCACTTCTTCCATGCCGTCGTCCCCGACGTCGGTGGTCGCCCGCGCGCACGCGACGCATCTGCTCTGGCATCGGCGGCTGGCCACAGACCTGGGCTCTCCCCTGAACGACGGCTCGCTGGTCTGGCTCGGTGCCTCACCATGGCGGCGGCCGTGGCGGCCGGCGGCATGCTCCGCGATCTCACCGTCGGCGGCCGTCTTGTGCTGAACGGGGTCGAGTGGAGGGTCGAGGCGATCGAGCCGCAGCAGGCCGGTTCCGTCTGCTCCGTGCCGTCCGGCCGTGTCGGCCATGTCATGTTGGGGTTCGTTCCGGCTTGCGCGGCCTCGGGTGCTGCTTGAACCGATGCATTCGACAGGTCCTTGCCGACACAGTCGTCGGTGGCCGAGAAAGGGCGGCACGGGACAGTCCGCACTCGCTCGTCCGTCCAAGGCCGGAAACCAGGCAGAGCTGGCGAGGCCCCAGGGGGAGGGCTCCTGCTCAGCGTCCCGAGTCGCGGAAGACCGCGCTGGCCCGTAGACCGGATATATGAGCAGCGATACTCCAAAGGCCCATCACCCCGGGGAGATCGTCTCCGAGTCGGGGATCTACGAGTGCGACTGTGCGCAGCACCACGCGTACAGCACCGACGTGAAGGGCCACCGGTTTCCGCCCCTTCCCGACGCGTGCACTGGTAGCGGCTGGACACTGAAAGCGGCCGCACATCCCGAGTCCTGACCGAGCGGGACGGGGCGCTTCGCCCGCCGATGGAACGGGTCAGCCGCGGTAATCTCCTCTGCGGTTCGGCGCGTAAGGCCGAGTCGGGGCGTTCGGGACGCGCCACACTTCACCTTGCTCGTTGAGGCGGATGGGGCCACCAGCGGGTATCGCCGGGTGCGTCTGATTCTGTGAGCGCGTCCAGGGCAACTTCCAGTTCATCTGGCTTCCGCCGTGTCTGAGACGCACCACGCCCGCCCGGCGAGTGTCGCGGGCGGGCGCAGTGCGGGTGCTGGCTCAGGCAGCGGTGATGTTCTCCGCCTGGGGGCCCTTCTGGCCCTGGGTGACATCGAAAGTCACCTTCTGGCCTTCCTGGAGCTCACGGAAGCCGTTGCTGTTGATGTTGGAGTAGTGAGCGAAGACATCGGGGCCTCCGCCGTCCTGCTGGATGAAGCCGAAGCCCTTTTCGGCGTTGAACCACTTGACGGTTCCGCTGGCCATTTCGTCCTCCGGGGAGTAGACGTCGGTTCCCGCACCGTGCGGGAACCGGAGGTGATCGCCCTGGTCCTCAGAGACTGTGAACAGCAGAATCGCCCGTGCAATTGCCCACGGGCGACCGGTACTTCGGAACCATGACAGCTAGCCCTGACGGTACACCCGCAGTCCCACACTCACCACAGAACGCTGTCGACAGGAGCACAACCCATGCGGATCAGCGGCGCGACCTGGCGGCCAAAGACAGGTTGTGCCCAGGATGCGGCAGGTGCACCAGAACGGGTGCTGCGGAGCGCGGGAAGGCTGCGGCCGCCGCTGATCACATGTCAGAGCTGTATCGAGGCCGGCGATCCGGCTGATCGCACGCGTTCCCGAACCTGGGGGCGAGGCAGGCACACGCAGGAGTGGACGAACTGGACCCGGCAACCGCGACCACGCGACACTTCGACAACGGGGCCTCTTGATTCTCGCTGGACTCGACAACCGCGAGCTACCAAGAGGCCCCTCTTCCATGCCCCGTCATCGGTCAACTCACCCGATCCAGGACTCTGCTCGAACCCAGCCGACCACGCGAGCGGTCGTATGGGGCGTCGCGGGACGGCTCGTCTTCGAGCAGCTGCAGAACCGGCTTCACCGGCACGGCGGCGGGGCGGCTAGGGCGGCTGAAGAGTGGCTGGCCCACTTCGTCGCGGTCGATCTGCTGCGGCTGTCCGGGAACGACACGACTGGATGGCCGTATCGCCGACGCAGGGCCGCGCTGGAGTCCGTGCTCGCCGCCTGCTGGCTGTCGGCCCCGTGGGTTGCCTGTCGACGACCGATCCGGGCACCGTGCGTGAGTGGCGGACGTGGGCGCCGGTCGCCGGGGGCGCTGGTCGTCGGCGGGTGGTCATGGTGAAAATCGCCTGACGTGTCGCCGGGCCGATGTCGGGTTCTGCAGCGCCGCACGCCGCGCTCGCTGGTGTCCGCTTTCGATCGGTCAGCGTGCGGCCGAGTATGCCGGCCCACATGGCAGGGGCTGATGCGGCGAAGTGATGTCGGACAGTGGCGAAATCGGCGGGCCGCGCGCCTAAGGATGGATGGCTTTTCGCTGGCCTGTGGCGGCGGACCGTGCGATCGCGTCAAGGAGTCGGTGGCGCTTGACGGCGTGGGTAAAGTCCGGGGCGACAGCCGTTCCGTGGGTGAGGTCGTCCCGAATCGCGGCGTAGGCGTGCGCCAGCGTGTGATTCACTGTTTCGGCCAGGCCGGGATAGTCGTCGTAACCGCTGGGCAGCGTGATCTTCGTAGGCCGACCGCCGCCGCGTGTGCCACGCACCGTGACCGGACCGATGTGCGGGAACTCGGCGGCGGTAATCTCGAGTCTCCCCTCCGTGCCGTCGATGATCAGAGAGAACCCTGCATCCGATGCCGCGCCTCCACGATGGTGGACGGACAGGATCGCCCCGCCAGCCACGGTGCCCGAGACCGCGATCTGGTCCTCGGCGGTCATCGGAACGACCTGCCCGGTACACCCGAGGGGAACCTGGTGGCGCTGAGTCGCGGTCGTAGCGACCACTTCCTGAAGCTCGCCGACGACCATCGACACCAGGTCGATCGCGTGTCCGAACGCAATGGTCAGCATCGTGGCCCCGAGCTTGCGGTCGAGCGTGTAGACCATATTCGCAGACACCGGAGTGCCCCATTCGGTCGAAGACGCCACGACGGTGGCAGAGAGCACTTCCCCCACGAATCCTTCGGACACGAGGTCGGCCAGCCAGCGGAAGGCAGGCGAGGAGCGTCCCTGAAGACCGACGAAGGTGCGCGTCGTCCCGGCGGCACGCTGCATCTCCTCGGCCTCGCGCAGGTCGACGGCGAGCGGCCACTCGGAGAGCACCGGCACTCCCGCCTTGAGGACGGGCAACACGAGTCCGCGATGCTCGGGCACTTTGACCGCGACGACAACGAGGTCGACGTTCTCGTCGCCGGCGAGCTGCTCGACCGACGTGTACGCGGGTACGCCGTACGCCGCTCCTGCGGCCCGGGCCGAGGCTTCGGAGCTCGCCGCCAGCGCGCGTAGCTCGATCCCGTCGACGGCCCTCAGCGCGGGCAGGTGAGCCCCGGCCGCCCAGCCCCCCGTGGCGCTCAGGCCGACGATACCGACGCCGATCGGCTTACGGAGGTCAGGCACCGAGCTGCCGCCTTAGGGTCTCGGCGTCGTGCAGGGCCGTCATGTGCACGAACCGCCCGTCACGAACCTGATAGATGGCGTACTCGACGATCTCGAACGAGGCGCCGGTGGGAGCCACGCCGAGCCACTCCTTGACGGGCGTGCCCGTGTTGGTCAGACGGGCGGCCAGGCGATCACCATCGACCGCGGTCTCCCGGGGCTCCCAGTGGAAGTCCGGGACCGCGTCGAGGGCGTCGTTCAGCACAGCGATGACCTGGTCCCGAGTGCCCGGCTCGCCGTTCAGTGTGGTCTCGTCGTTGATGAACTCGTCCATGCGGGAGATCTCGTGGGCGTTGAGCGCCCCGATGTAGCGCAGGTAGAACTGGCGCAGATCGGTGCCGGCCATGATCCCCTTCTTCGACCCCCCGGAGCTGAGGTCATGCTCGATGTTTCGCGACGGCCCTTGACTGTTTCGTCGCGGTGATCGTCGGCAGGGGAGGAACCACTGCCCCAAACTTCTGTCCCGGACGGTACCGAAGTTTTGCCGTGCCGTCACGGCCCTCGTGCGCGGAGATGGTCGCACCGGGCGAGCGAAGGGGAAGGGGTGCAGCCGCTATGCAGGCCAGCCGAGCAACGCCGTCTCGACGATCTCATCGAGCTCAGCAGCACCGAGGCCGTTGGCGGCCTGCACTGCGATGCCGAAACCCATCGTCATGATGAACCGGGCAAGACGCCGAGGGTCGGCGTCGCGCGGAAGATCACCCTCGTTGACAGCGCGCCGGAAGCGCTCCTCGAGGCGCACCCCCGCATCGTTGCGCCAGTCGACAAGCAGGTCGTGGACGGCCCGGCTCCCGTCGCTCGACGCCAGCGCACCCTGCACGGTCAGGCACCCGGAGGGGCCGCCGGGAGGGGTCGTGGTCCGGACCGCTCCGCGGAGGAACGCCGAGGCCACGGCCCGTGCGGTGGGCTCCTCCAAGGCGCGCGTGGCGTAGGCGGCCGGCCCCGCGCCGTAGCGCTGGAGGGCCTTGCGGAACAACTGCTCCTTGTTGCCGAAGGCGGCGTACATGCTCGTCTTGGTGATCCCCATGGCGCCGGTCAGTTCAGCGAGGCTTGCACCTTCGTACCCGCGGGCCCAGAACACCTGCATCGCACGTTCCAGCGCCTGGTCGATGTCAAATTCTCGAGGCCGGCCCATGACGGCCCTACGGGAGTCGCCCATCCTACAAGCGTACCACCCGGTACAGATCCCCGCTGGCCAGCCCTTTCACTCGCGTAAGGTGGCGAAAGCAGTTCAGTACCAATCGGTCTTGATGTGCTAGCGTTCTGCACCGCCCGGTACTGATTGATCGGAAGGGAAGTCCCCGCCATGAAAACCGTGTCGCTCGGCAGCCTCGAGGTCTCGCGCATCGGTCTCGGAGCCATGGGAATGTCGGCGTTCTACACCGGCGCCGGCCAGTTCGACGACGAGTCGATCCGCACGATCCACCGCGCTCTGGACCTCGGGGTCACCCATCTCGACACCGCTGAGGGGTACGGCCCCTACATCAACGAGGAGCTGGTCGGCCGGGCCTTGCAGGGGCGCCGAGACGAGGTCGTGCTGGCGACCAAGTTCGGACTGATCTCCCACACCGGTGGCACGTCTCCGGACAGCACCCCTGCCAACATCCGCCTGGCCGTGGAGGGATCACTGAAGCGCCTGGGTACCGACTACATCGACCTCTACTACCAGCACCGGGTGGACCCCGGCACGCCCATCGAAGAGAGCGTTGGCGCGCTGGCCGAACTGGTGGCCGAAGGCAAGATCCGCCACATCGGCCTGTCGGAGGCCGGCCCCGCCACGATCCGCCGCGCGCACGCCGTGCATCCGGTCAGCGCGGTCCAATCGGAATACTCCCTGTGGACCCGTGACCCCGAGGCCGAGACCCTTCCTGTCCTGCGCGAACTGGGTATCGGCTTCGTGCCCTACTCCCCGCTCGGCCGCGGCTTCCTGACCGGCAGCATCCGCTCCCTGAACGATCTTGACGGCGACGACTGGCGCCGTACCAACCGCCGCTTTGCCGACGGCAACCTGGAACGCAACCTGCGAATCGTCGACGAGGTCCGGGCCGTAGCCGCCGAGATCGGCACCACGCCCGCGCAGGTCTCCTTGGCCTGGTTGCTCGCCCAGGGAGACGACATCGCGCCCATCCCCGGCACCAAGCGAGTCGCCCGGCTGGAGGAGAACGCCGCCGCCGACCACATCGAGCTCACTGCCCGCCACGTCGCGCGGCTGAACGACTTGCCCCGGGCATCCGGCGAGCGCTACGACGCGGACAACCTGGCTGCCATCAACCGCTGATCGAGCTGGGCCTTGAGGTGACGGTGTGCGGGAAGCTGGGACCGTTGCGGGCGAGATGCGAGAGCTGCAGAAGCTGAGCAAGGCGGAGCACGCGGGGCAGGTCCTGCGGGCGGTGCCAGGCCCGCTCCGCACCGAGTTCCGTCGCTGCCTGCTCATGGCCGGGCCGGGAGACCAGGGCATCGACGTGGGCGCCGATCAAGCGGGCGAGTTGGACAACCAGGCCGCCGACCGCCCCGGCGGCACCGACGGCCAGAATGCGCTCGCCGACGCTCAACTCCGTGGCGCGCAGGGCCTGCAAGGCGGTCGTCCCGGCCAGCGGAAGGGCCGCCGCGTCCGCCAACGGCACAGTGGCCGGTGCGGGTGCGAGCAGGTGGCCGGGCAGGGCGACCAGCTCCGCCCAGGTGCCGCGGCCGGTGGCGATCTGCGCGGACATGGCGATCACGTGGGCGCCCACCTCGTGGGCGGGGTCGTTGCTCGCGACGACCCGGCCGGAGATGTCCCAGCCGAGCGTCGCCGGCAGCGGCGGGCCGACCTCCCAGGCGCGGGTCTTCCAGTCCACGGGGTTGAGGCTGCCGGCCGCGGTGCGGATGAGGACTTCACTGGGGGCGGGTTCGGGTGCGGCAACCTCGCGGAGGGCCAGGACGTCGGGACCGCCGTGGCGGTCGATCTGGACAGCGCGCATGGTCAGAAGGGACCTTCCAGGCAGGGTGGGGGAATCAAACAGCGGTGCCCACTGGGGCATTGCCGGTGTGCTGCGCGGTCCCGGTTCGGGGCAGGACCAGGTAGGTCAGGGCCAGACCGCTGAGACTGAGTACGGCCCCGGCCAGGCCGGTCCAGCGCAGAGCGCCGGCGGCGACGATGACCCCGCCGAGAGCAGAGCCGGCGGCGGCGCCGAGGTTGAAGGCACCCACGTTGACCGCGACGGCCAACGTCGGGGCGGAGCCGGCGTGGCGCACGATCAGGCCCTGCAGCGGGGCGATGGTGGCGGTGGCCAGCAGGCCCAGGGCCAGGACCGCGAGAATGGCGGTGGGCTGCCAGGCAGCGGCAAACGGCATGGCCACCAGCACGCCGGTCAAGCCGCCGAACACCGCGCGCACGGTGGCGGACATGGACCTGTCGGTCAGCTTGCCGGCGGCCAGGTTGCCCAGGAAGCTGCCGGCACCGTAGGCGAACAGCAGAGCGGAGACGCCGGCCGGGGAGAAGCCGGCGATGCTGATGAGCAGCGGCGCGATGTAGGTGAAGACAACCGCGACGCCCGAGAAGCCGACCGCGGTGGTGGCGATGGCCAGCAGCACCGGCTTGCGGCTCACCACGCGCAGCTCGTCGCGCAGGCCGGCGGACGACGCCTGCTGCTTGGGCAGCACCAGCGCCAACAGCGCGATGGCGGCCAAGGCCAGCGCGATCAGCACCGCGAACGGGGCCCGCCAGTCGACCGCGTGTCCCAGCAGCGAGCCCAGCGGTACCCCGAGCAAGGTAGCGACGGTGAACCCGGAGGCCACAGTGGCGATCGCCGAGCCGGTCTTGTGCTCGGGCACCACGCTGGTGGCCATCACCAGCGCCAACGCCAAGAACGCGGCGTGGCTGAGCGAGGAGACCACCCGCCCGGCCAGCAACATCGTGAACGAGGGGGCCAAGGCACTGAGCGCGCTGCCCGCAGCGAACAGCAGCATCAGCCCCAGTGCCAGGGGCTTGCGGGGCAGCCGTGCGGTCAGCATGGTCACCGCTGGCCCGCCGATCACCACGCCGAGCGCGTAGGCGGTCACCGCCTGCCCCGCAGTGCTTTGCGACACCTGAAGATCCGCGCCGACCTCGGGCAGCATGCCCGCGACCAGGTACTCCGACGTACCGACAACGAAGACGCTCGCGCACAAGGCCGCGAGCGAGGCAGAGTTCCTACTCATGCCGGGGAAGTTAGAGTCTCACATCGGTGTGAGAGTCAAGTGGCGTTGCCCGCCCGGGACATCCATGAGGAGGACGACGTGCGAATCGGTGAGCTGTCCCGCAAGACCGGCGTACACGAACGGTTGCTGCGCTACTACGAAGAACAGCACCTGCTCCAGCCCGAGCGACGGCCCAGCGGCTACCGCGAATACAGCGAGGCGGACGTGGACACCGTGCGCCGCATCCGCAGCCTGCTCGCCGCCGGCCTGAACACCGCCACCATCGCGACGATCCTGCCCTGCCTGCGTGACGAGGGCGAACGCCTGGTGCCGACCTGCTCCGACCTCCTCGCCGACCTGACCAAAGAGCGCGAGCGGATCACCAAAGCCATCATCGATCTGCAGACCTCCCGCGCCGCACTCGACAAAGTCATCGCCGCCGCGCCCGCCGATGTCGCAGAATGCGCGACAAGCGGCGCAACAGCCCGCTTCACACGGGCATGACCGCCACCAGCCCCGAGTAGCGCTGCCACCGTCAACAACGTCCTGACTCGCAGCAACTAGATGAGCCCCACAGCCTCCGAGCAGTACGCCGCACCACAAGGAGTCACCGCGATGACGCCGCCGGAACGCATCCAGCTCGATGGCCGCTACGGGCAGAACCACCGGCACGTCCGAATGCTCGTTGCCGATCACCGCCGTCTGCACAAGCCGTGAGTCACGCACCGGCGCCCCCAAATGGATCTGGCCGCTCACCGTGTGGCGGGCAACCCGGCGAAGGCGGCTCCTGCGCCTTTCGGTGTCGCTGTCCGAGGTCGATTACTTCCTCGTCGAATGCTCGAAAATCTATGTTGGCCGGAGTAGACATTGGGCTGCGGTGTGGTTATGGTTCCTGTCGTAGCTCGAAGAGATCGAAGGGCCCGGCAGAGACGAACTGCCGGGCAGCAGGACCGTAGTACCCGCAGTTGCAGTGCGTAGGACGGTGCGGTGGCGGAGTTTCGAAGCCAGGTTGGTTGCAGGACGGCGACGGGACTGGTGACCGGACCGGGTGGCCCGCAGTGATCAGGGGCCGCCGTGAGCAGTACCCGTAGGAAGTCCAGTTCGCAGTACCCCAGCAGTGAAGTCAGCGAGCAGTACCCCGGTGAAGGCGTCGGCTGCGGGCGCACGCACCGGGAGGTTCGGCAGTGGGGTTCTAAGCCAGAGCAGACGCAGGATGGGCAACGGGGCTGGCTGCCGAAGTGGCGCTGGAAGAGGCCACCAGCAGGACGCAACACCGGCAGTACAAGCAGTTGGCAGTAACAGCAGTACGCAGTTCCCGTTCGGTAAGTGATTGATCCCGAGGGAAGAACGGAGGAGCCAAGCGCCATCAGGATCGCCCGGACCCCACGCGAGTCCGGGTACCGCAGGACATCGACAGTGAGGTGGTCTCCGGTCACGCATCCGCGATCCCCGCGCCCCCGACCACAGTCAGGTCGGGCGGGCGGAAACAGAAGGCCGACGCAGGACTGGGGTCGGCAGATGGTGTAGCAGTTCCTTCGGGGCCCGGGTGCCAGTGCGGCACTCGGGCCCCTCCACGCGTTCCACAGAGAGGTGCAATGACAGCTGACGACTCCTTCGGCCGTCTCGATGACGACGATTACCCCGCCTACACGATGGGCCGGGCCGC
>NZ_WWKH01000755.1:0-17291 GCF_009865595.1 Streptomyces sp. SID1328
ACGACCTTGGGAGCGATTGGCCCGGTAAGGCGGGTGCCTGGCTCGGCGGACGGGTGCGCATGAGATCTTTCTTTTCATGAGTACACCACCAGACGGATTGCCTATCTACCGAGTCTTGACCGGCCCGGACGACGCCGCGTTCTGCCATCGTGTGAGCGAAGCGATAGCTCTTGGCTACGAACTGCACGAGGGCCCTGCGGTCACTTTCAACGGTGAGAGGGTCATCGTCGCCCAAGCGGTGGTATGGCCAGCACAACCCTAGGACTTATGGTCGCGGTCTGCCCGTGACACGAGAAGGACCGTACGGGTTAGGCGAGTTGTGACGCTTGCCTGGGCCCGTGCGGCCTGTTCCCATCTGTCCGGGGTCTCCCGTGCACACTTCGGCGAGTTACTCGAAGAACTTGCTCAGCGTTGGGAGGCTGCGCGTGAGTCGGCGCTGCGCCAGCGGCGCGGCCAGGACCGGCGTTGGGCGGCAGGTGCCGGACCGAAGCGGCGGCTGGTCTTCCTGGACCGACTGCTGGTTACGCTGGTGCACCTGCGGCTCGGTCTGCCGCATGCGGCGCTCGCCGAGCTGTACGTGGTGGACCGCTCCACCATCTCGAACGCGGTTCGCGAGGTCCGGCCGCTGTTGGCGGCCCGCGGCTTCGCCGTACCCGACCGCCCCGGCATCCGGTTGCGCACGCTGGAAGACCTATTCGCCTACGCCGACGCCGAGGGCGTCGAGCTGCGGATCGACGGCACCGAGGTCCAGGTCCGCCGTCCGAAAGCCGGCCGTCCGGGTCTCAAGGCCTTCGTGTCCGGCAAGAAGAAGCAGAACACGATGAAGACCACGACCTTCAGCGACGGTCAAGGCCGCACCCTGTTCAGCGGTGTGGTCCGGCCCGGCCGCATGCACGACCAGACCGCCGTGCGCAGCGAGGGCATCGCCGAACAGTTCCGCCAGTACCCCGATGTCAAGGCCACGGTCGACGAAGGCTACCGCGGGCTAGCCAACGAGTTTCCTGACCAGGTCGACGCCCCACCGAAGAAGCCCAAGGACGACGCCCCGCTGGGCGAGCACCACGCATGGCACGAGCGACGTCGTCATCAGTCCTCGGCACGGATCCATGTCGAGCACACCAACACCGAGTACAAACAGTGGCGGCCCCTGCAGCGGTTCACCGGCCGCCGCGAGACCTACACGGAAACCCACCTCGCCATCGCCGGACTGGTCTCCGACCGCTCCGCCCGCAGGCCCATGCGACGCAAGCCCGGCAGCGAACTCGTGCTCACCCGGCAGGCCGTCTGCTGATCACCCCCAGCCGACCCGTCACGAGCGTGCCCCGACCTCAATCGCTCCCAAGGTCGTTACTCCTTCACTCCAGCCAAGGGACATGGGCAGAGCGGCCGCAACGGGGATGTCAACGGGCCGACCACGCAGGAACCAAGGCTTTGACCAAGCGCTGACGGACCATGCGCGCGCCTGGGGCCTTACTCTCAGTGGGTGGGTGCCTGACCGGCGTCCTCTGGGACCGGTGGCTGCGGGAAAAGACGCTCTTCAAAAGCGGTCACTCCGAACAGCAGAGCCATCATCGCCACGGGTATGAGCAGGGCAAACAGGATCACAGCACCTCCCAGAAGGTCGGTCTGTGGCACCTGACGGAGCCAGCTCTAGGATGCGGCCGAACGGGGGAACGCGCACCCCGGCCCACAGGCAGCACGCCAGCCAGGGCGCCAGTGATCCCACCTCACGCCAGCCAGGGCGCCAGTGATCCCACCTCCCCAGCGGACGAGAGCCAGCACCGCTCGAAGCGGGCGGCCCAGGCGGTGACCACGCCAGGGGCGCCCTTAGCCTATGAACGGCCAGCGACCTGCCCAGCTCGAGGATTCTCGGATGAGCGGTTGAAGTGCGGTCCCGGCTGCAGCTGCGGCTGCCAGAGCGGCACCGCTTGTCAGTGTGGCGGCGGCTGCGGCCGACCTCCTCGACCGCGCCACAGATCCTCTGCCCACCGGCGGGTCGAGGACCCATTGCGGACCGGCCCACCCCGGCCTTCGCTCTGCCAGCCCGGTGGGGTACTCGGCTCGGTCCGTCTTCTCCGGCCCCCGCAGGCAGAGAGCGCACGGGCGGACGTCCTGAGGCTGGCGCCCTAATGCCGGAATCATCCTTCCGGGGCCACCCAGGGCGGGAGCAGGCCCGGTCCTGCTGGTGATCAGTAACGTGCGGACATGCCGTCACTCGCGCACGGCGTGACCGCGTCGTTTGGCGCGGCCTTCTGCTCCGGAGGTGTCTCGATGATGAGTCCTGGTGGCCTGCTCCCCCGACCCGTCCGGAGATCCCCTGCTCCAGCCATGCCGCGGGGACACGGGTGCATCCGCAGGTGGGTGGTGACGCCTTGGCACGCTGTGCGTCCTTCGCACACTCTGGCCGTCGATCAATTGCCCGGTTCCAGCTGCCACTATTGCCGGGCCGCGACGCTGCGGAACGGGTGGAGCAGCTGTCCACCATTGAGATGCGATGGGCATAACAACGTGGTCACGGTCCAACGCCGATCTGCGTTTTTCCGGCCCGAGCGTCAGGAGGGCCGATCAGGCCGAGGGCGGCGGTTGTTGGTTCGCCCGTTTCTGTTGCCGAGTGACCGCATCACCGGGCAGGCGTCCGGTGCCCGGCGGACAGCGGCATTGGTGTTGGGGCGTCTGATCGATTTAGGCTGCGCCGGCTCGTGTCGTTCATGGCGGCAGCCCATCCACGGAGAGGAAAGCCGATGATGCAGCAGGCATCGGCCACCGGCCCGGCTCCCAGGCGCCGCCCTGAGCTGGTCCCTGACCCGGATGTAGAGGCGGCCCGGATCGCGGCGGTGCGCCGCTACGACATCCTCGACACTCCGCCCGACGGGGCGTTCGACCGGGTGGCGGCCATGGCCGCCCGGCTTTTCGACGTGCCGGTGGCGACGGTCACGATCGTGGACACCGACCGCATCTGGTTCAAGGCCGCCCACGGCCTGGAGGGTGTCGCGGAGATCGGCCGTGATCCGGGCCTGTGCGGCTCGGCGATCCTGCGCGATGACACGATGGTCATCCCCGACACTCTTCAGGACCCCGTCGCGGCGGGCAATCCGCTGGTCGCCGGGGAGATGGGGGTGCGCTTCTACGCCGCCGCACCCATCATCACCCCGGAGGGGCACCGGCTGGGCACGGTCAACGTCCTCGACACCCGGCCGCGCTCGGTCACCGAGGAGGACACCGCCACCCTGGCCGATCTCGCCGCGATCGTGCTGGACGAGATGGAGTTGCGGCTGTCGGCGCTGCGTGCTCTGCGCGACGAGCAGGCCCGCCGGGAGGCGGAGCAGCGGCACGCCGAGGCGGAACGGGCGCGGGCCGAGGCGGAACGGGAAGCGCGGGAGAAGGCGGAGCGGGACAAGGCCGCCATCGCCGCGTTCGCCTCCACCCTGCAGCGCACCCTGCTGCCCCCGGCTCTTCCTGTGGTGCCGGACCTGGAACTGGCCTGCCACTACCGCACCGCCTCCGCCCACGATGTGGGCGGTGACTTCTACGACGTCTTTCCCCTCGACGGTGACCGGTGGGTGTTCTTCCTCGGTGACGTGTGCGGCAAGGGCCCGGAGGCGGCGACCGTCACCGCCTTGGCCCGCCATACCCTGCGCGCTGCGGCCCAGATCAACGCCGCCCCGGTCACCGTGCTGAGCGCGCTCAACACCATGCTGCTCACCGACGTCGCCGCCGGCCGCCGCTTCTGCACCGTCCTCTTCGGTCTCCTGGAACCTCGGGAGGACGGCGGTTTCACCGTCACCGTCGCCGCCGGCGGCCACCCGCCGGCCTACCACCTTCGCTCCGATGACAGCGGCGCCGTCTGGGTGAGGGCCGTACGCCCCAAGGGCGGGATGCTCGTCGGCGCATTCCCGCAGGCGCCCTTCGCCCAGACCACGTTTTCCCTGACGGCCGGGGAAAGCCTGTTCCTTTACACCGACGGGTTGATCGAAGCCCGCACCGCCGAGGGCGCCATGCTCGGGGACGACGGCCTGACCGGCTTCCTCCACCAGCGCACCGGGCCCGTCACCGCCACCTCCCTGGTCGAGGACAGCATCACCCTGCTGGCCTCGCTGCCCGACGGAGCCGGCGACGACGTGGCTCTGCTGGCCCTGTCCGTCCCCCACCCTCACGCCACACCCCACGGCAGTGCCGCTGCCACCGCCCACACCGCCGCCGCGCCCGAACACTTCGGCCAGGAGTGATGACCGACGTGACCAGCACGCTGCACCTGACCGTCCAGCACCCACGCCCCGACCTCGCGGTCGCCACCGTCACCGGCGACATGGACCTGCACACCGCGGACACCCTGCGCCACGAAGCCTCCAAGATCCTCGAGCGCCAATGTCCACGCCTGATCCTGGACCTGTCACACGTCGGCTTCTGCGACTCCACGGGTCTGAGCGCCCTCATCAGCCTCTGGCACGCCGCCCAGAAGGCGGGCGGTGCCCTCGGACTCGCCAATGTCCCCGACCGCCTGATGCGGATGCTCACCCTCACCGGCGTCGACGCAGTCCTGCCGGTCCACGCCACCGCCGCCGAAGCACTCACCACCATGACCGACAGCCCATCCACCAGTACCGGCGAGCACGGCTCGATCACCCGGGTTTTTACCGACGCCGGAACCCGTGAGCCGACCGAGGTGGAGCGCACGGCCTGCGACAGCACGCACCACTCCCCTGCCAAACTGAGCTGATCGCGTCAACCCGCCACGATGGCGGGTGTACCCCCAGAGATTGGACCCGGCCCTCTCACTGCGGCGTACCAGGTCTGAACTACCACCCCCTGACAGCGCGTGTCAGCGGGTCACACGCCGGTGGCCTCCTCGCCGGCGTCGCACGCCGCGGCGGCCGGTCAGCATCTCGTTGCTGGGCAGGGCCCTTCGCACCGAGCTCGCCGCGTACCCCCAGGCGGCGGGCAAGCCCGGCGGCTGACGATCCCGGCCGTCAGTCTGGGGAACGGTGACCGTGGCCATCCCCCAAACCGAGATGCCGAGGCCGGCGTGGCACGGGCCGGCCTGGTGCGACGAGGTCAGAGCACGGCGACGGTGAACGGCCTGTCTGCGGACTTGCCCTCGCTGTCGCTCGTGACGATTGTGATGGTGTCGGTGGCGTTGCCGCAGTAGCCGTGAGGTCCGCCGATGGCAGTGATCTCGCCCCGGCTGTTGTTGAGCGTCGCGACGATCGCCGCGCTACTCAGGTCGATGTTGGAGTCCGAGACCTTGACGCAGTACACGCCCGCCTGGTTGGTGCCGGTTCCCCGGGTGACAGCGTCGACGTTCTTGGATCCGAGGAGTGAAGCGGTGCCGCTGACCTTCGCGGCGGCGCGGGCGTACGGGGCGTCCAGGTTGCCGGCAGCCGCAGCAGTGCCGGACAGGACGGCCAGTGACGTCACGGCGCCGAGAGCGAGCGCGACGACTCGGCTGGGACGGGAGGCGGAAATGCGCATGTTTCCTGCTTCTTTCTCGGTCACGAGCACGCTGTTGAGCCAGCGTCGACCGGGGAGTTCGATCAGGACGGGTGTGCCGCCAGCGGACAAAGGAGCAGGGGCACCTGCGACCGGCGTCACGACAGGAAGCCAAGCAGAGTTCTGGGAGAGGAAACGGTGCTGCTTGCGCTGCTCCATACCAACGCGTGAAGCAGTGCTTCCAAACATCAATGGGGTGCACCACCGGCGCACTTCGCACTCCCGGCGCTCCGGCCGACCGGCGTCCTCGTCTGCGGTGGGCGGGAGCGCCACCCGGAAGTGACCAGCTTCTCTTTCGGGGGACCCGCTGGGCGAGTGCACAGCCCGTGCGGCATGGGCGGCGCATCCTGAGCAGACAGGACGCGTTCGGCCGCGTCCCCCGTGGAGCAGGTTCGGTCTGCCCGAGACACGCACGCCCCTACCGACGGAGACACATATGAACGCCACTCAGGTCGACCAGGCATTCAGCATCATCGACGCCAACAAGAACGGAACCGTCACGCTGGCCGAGATCACGTCCGCGCTGGAGGACCGCCAGATCGACGTCGATGCGGGTTCCCTGGACACCGCATTCCGTGAGCTCGACAAGGACGGCGACGGCCGGCTCACTCACGCCGAGTTCTCCGGCTTCCAGATGGAGCCCTACAAGTCGTCGGTCGGTACCACTCTGGCCAAGCTTCTGGCGTAACTGACCGCCCACTCGGCCGGCCGAGTGCTGCCCGATGCAGCCAGTCGCCCGGCAGGCGCCTGGGGCCGTTCACTGGCGGCTTTAGAACGGCGCCGGGTGGCTCGCAGGGTCGGATCCCTGTGCAGGCCGCAGCTGATTCTGTTCCTCGACTGCCATCTTCGACGGCGCGTTCAGGGACGGACTGCGGGCAGCCCGGCCACGGGCCGAAGACGAAGCCGTGTCGGGTTCGCCCTTGTTGTCACTGACCCTGGGAGGGGTGCGGCATGGTGTGGGAGCCAGGCGGCGGGTGAGGTGGCCGAGGGCGAGCAGGGTGAAGACATCGGCGAGCGCGGGGACGGTGAAACCGAACGGGCGGGGTCCGATGGAATCCGCAACGCTGGAGATCGATCCGTCGGGGCGTTGCTGGGTGAGCAGGTAGGCGACGCCCCGGACCGCGGGGCCGGGGGTGTTCTGGGTTGTGAGGGCCGTCAGGGCGTAGGCGGTACTGAGCGCGTCGCTCGCGTCGCCGTCCTGCTGGCTCCACCCGCCGTCGGCGTTCTGGCAGTCTGCCACCAGGGCCACGGCCCTTTTGATGATGTGCTGCGCGGGGCTGCCGGGGCTGGTGTCGGGGTGCCGGGATGCTGCGAGGACGGCGCGGGAGACGGTGTGCAGGCGGCTGCTGCTCCAGTCCGGCGGGAAGGAACCGTCGGGACGTTGCTGAGAGGCGAGGTAGGCCAGGGCCGCTTCGACCTCATGGCGGTGAGTGGGGCCCTGAGTGCTGAGGGCGTTGGCTGCTGCGGCGGTCATGCAGGCTTCCGAGGGCGCGCTGGCCAGGTAGGTCGGGAAGCCGCCGTCCTTGCCCCGCAGGGTGCGCAGTGCGCCCAGTGCGCGGTGCAGCGGAGCGCGGTAGACGTCCGGGCCGGCGAGGTGGAGGACTTCGGCGGCCACCGAGGTGCAGTCCGCGTCCGGGAGTTGGACGCCATCGGCAAAGGACCAGCCGCCTGTGGGGTGTTGGAGAGCGACCAGGCGCCGGGCGAGGAGGTCCACGACCGGTGCGCCGGCTCCGGCGGCGTGCAGGGCGACTGCGGCGGTTGCGGTGACCCAGGTGTTCTCGTCGCGGATGAACGGCATCCCGCCGTCGGGACGCTGGTGCCGCAGCGCGGTCTTCACTCCTTCGGCGACCAGCGGGTACTGGCCTGGGACAGGTACCAGGGCGTGCAGGACCGACAGGTGGATGAGGAGATTGGCCTCCCAGATGGTTCCGGGCCGCTGTGTGGAGCGCAGCAGTTCCAGGTCGCCTTCGTCGACCGTACGGTGTCCGTGGGCGTGGGCGAGGATCGTTTTGACGGCGGTGACCTGAACGCGCGCCCAGGTGTGCAGACCGTTGAGGCTGATGGGCTCAGGACGGGAGATCTTTTCGGCCGGTGCGACGCGTAGGAGTGTCAGGACCGCGTGCAGCAGGGCACGCTTGCGGGGGCCGGTGAAGTCCGGGGCCCGGGTGAGGAACCGTTCCCCATCGGGCAGACCGTCCGGGGCGGGCTTGTAGCCCAGGGCGGCCCGGGCCAGAAGCCGGTCCAGTGGTTCGGGAGAGTCGCAGTGCAGGGACAGGTAGGCGGCCACGCGGCTGCGGGCGGCGGGTTCTAGGCGGGTGCGGTCCAGGAGGGCCAGGAGCAGTGCGGATTCCAGGACGCGGCTTTGGCAGGGACTGTGCAGGGTTCCGTCAGGCCGGATCATGTTGAGGAGATGAGCACGGAGGCGTGCGGTAGCGGGGACCAGTTCGGCAGGCAGCGCGGAATGCGGCCAGTGGGGCAGGCCCGCGGCCGGGGCAGCGATTCTCATCGGCTCGGTTCCTCCGCATCGTCGTTCTGGGCCTGCGCCTGCTGCGCCCGGTCGCATGGTTTTTCGGGTCAGAGCAGCGGCCCTGAGGCGTGAGGGGGTACTGGGGGCCCGGGTTCGGGGGTGAAGCGCCCGGTGCGGGCCAGCCACTGCAGCGTGGCGGCCATGAACGTCTGCGTCAGGTCCACGTACCGGCGCACGTCTGCCTGCCGTTCGGGGGGCACACCGTGGCCTGTGCGCAGGGCGGTGGCGGCGGTGCTGAAGTCGCGGCGGCGTTCGGCGATCAAGGCCGCGGCCCGTGCACGGGCCGCGGCCGGGGAACAGCCGTCCTGCCGGGCGAGGACGGTCACCAGGTTGTCCTGACCGGCAGCCGCGTCGTCGGCCGCCGAAGCCAGGTCATTCGCCCATCCGGCCACATCGGCCAATGCCCGCCGCAGCTCGCCCAGTCGGGCACTGACCTGCCCACACTCCACCCAGGGGGCGTTGCCGGTGCGTTCCAGCACGTCGAGAAGCGGAAGCAGGGTGATCGTGCGGCGGCGCAACTGCACGTAAGGCTCGAAAGACAGCCGGACGCCATTACGGCGCAGGGCCACTTCCTCCTCGGTCGCATCCAGGAAGTCGGTGTAGTCCTCGGTGAACCGCTCCCGCCACCGGGCGGACATCCCCTCGGCCGTGCGCTCCCACAGCCCCCTCAGCACGACGGCATGCGGGGACGTCGCCACGGGCAGCAGACCACCGCCGACGGCCAGGACCTCACGCAAGGGAGCAGTGAACTTCTCCACCGCGCCGGGGACCACCCCCATGCCTCGCCGATCGATCATGTCGTCCACCAGGCAGATGAACACGGCCCACTGGGCCGTCAGAGCAACATCACAGGTGCCGGCCTGTGGCAGAGCCCCTTCAGCGAGCGCCTCCAACCTCATCGCGGCAAGCCGCCGCCGCTCCCCCTCATCCGCCACCAGCCCCACCGTCCGAGCCCACCGCAGCACCGCCTCGGACCCAGGACCGACCGGACCTGTCTGCGGGTCATCCATGTCCCCACGGTGACCGGACCGCGTCCTTGACTGCACCGTCAGGTGCCGGATTTACCCCGTTTGAGTGATCAGCGCCTACCCGCACACTCGCATGGCGGGAGGCGGCAGCGGGCCTGACGTAGGCGGTATCAGACACATGCGGGAGAAGACGCTGTGGCCGATGCTCTACGAGACCTCCGGTGCGGCCTTGAGACTGTGCCAGGGCGCCGGCGTCCCCTGCAGCCCGGTCTGACTTACCGCTCGTCAGGGTGATGCTGTCCCTGGTTCCGGGGCGTGCCGCGACGCGGGCTCGCTACGAAGAGGCACGACCTATTTCGTGCTCTTCGTCAAGGAGCCGCCGTGCGCCCTGCCCTCCACGTCCTGGCCGCCGTCCTTCTCGCCGTACTGCCCACCACGATCGCTCCCCCCGCGCAGGCCGCGCCGACCGCCGACACCCTGCCACTCGCCGAAGCGGTGGCCCAGCTGCCCGTCGCCGCGGAGGACCGCACCGGTTACGACCGTGAGCAGTCCTTCGGCGGCTGGATCGACGCCGACCGCGACGGCTGCAACACCCGCATGGAAGTTCTCCTCGAGGAAGCGGTGGAGCCGCCGGCGGTCACCGGCCGGTGCACCCTGTCCGGAGGTCGCTGGTACTCCTGGTACGACAACTCGTGGATCGACGGCCCGCGCAGTCTCGACATCGACCACCTGGTCCCGCTCGCCGAAGCCTGGGACTCCGGAGCCTCCGCCTGGACCCGGCAGCGTCGCGTCACCTACGCCAACTACCTCGACGACGCACGCCACCTCGAGGCCGTCAGCGCCCGATCCAACCGGCAAAAGGCCGACCAGGACCCCACCACCTGGCTCGTGCCCGACAACCCTGCCGAACGCTGCCACTACCTGGCCAACTGGACAGCCGTGAAACTCCAGTGGGGCCTGGCCGTGGACCCGGCCGAGCAGAACACGCTGACCCTCGGCGCCGCCGAGTGCCCCGGCACCAACGTCACCATCAATCCCGTCCCATAACCCAGCCAGGCTGACGACCTCGAGGACTGCCGACTGTGCCCCGGCTGCTATCCGCCCGTCTACGGAAGCTTCTCCTCGCACACCCTGATCGGGGCCAGTCCGATGCCAGTGATCGGGCTGTGCAGGCTGTGCGCCGAAGCCACCACGCTTCGCTCGCTGCGCCAGGCCGACGTTCCCGTCAACCCGCAGCAGCGCGGATCCGTGATGATCGGCGTGGACGTGGGCAGCGGGGACCGGCTGGCGCTGGGTGTGCTGGTGCAGTACCGGATGGCGACCACCGAGCAGATGCACCGTGTGATCGCACCCGGAGTGCGTATCGAGCAGACCCGGCGGCGGCTGGCCCGGCTGCGCGTAGAGGGGCTGGTCGACCGGATCACCCTGCCGCAAGCCGGGCGGACCCGGGGGTGGTTCCCGACCGCGTACGGCGTGCAGCTCGCCTGCGAGTGGCCCGAGATGCGCGGAGGGCGGCCGTTCCGGACCGTGTCCGATCCGACCGCCGTGCGGCTGAGGGCCGGCCACACGCTGACCGTGACCGAGACCGCGCTCGTCTTCCTCGAGGACGCCCGCCGCCGCGGCGATGTGTGCGAGCCGCTGGACTGGATTCCCGAGGTGCATCACCCGATCGGAAGCGGCGAGGCCGTCATCCCCGACGAGCTGCTGTACTACCGGCGCGGCCCCATCGACGGCGAGGGCTGGTCGATGCTGCGTGCGTTCGTGGAAGTCGACCGGGCGACCATGGGCCCCGAGCGCCTTGCCGCCAAGCTGACCACGTACGAGCGCCTCCACCGCTACGTGCCCGTGGTCCCGGGGCGCGGCCGACCCTCCAGGAGCCGGCGGTGGAGGAGTGGCGGCGGCGCTACCCGCTCTTCCGCCGCGTCCTGTTCGTCCTGGACGGCACCGGCCCGGCCGGTGTCGAGAACCGGACCCGCGCCCTGCACGCGGCAGTTGGGCTGCTGGCCCACTTCCCCTACGACGTCCCAGTCCTCGCGGTGCCACTGGCCGACCTGCTCCAGCACGGCCCCTCCGCACCTGTGTGGCGCCCCGTCCACGACCCCGACCAGCGAGTCCCCTGGACCGGCCCCGGGCATCGGCAGACATGAAGCGCCGCCGCCGCGGGGAAGCGTCAGCAGTGCGCTGACCAGCCATGGTCGGGGCTGGGCACGGCATAGCCATACCCATGGTCGGCCTCACGGTCGGGGCGGGGGCGGCGCGTCGCAGATGTGCTCCGGTCAGCGGTCCGCGGCGGGCAGTTGTGCTAGACCGGTGTCGTTCATGATGCGGTCGACGGTCTCGTGCAGGGCGCTGTCGGAGCCGATGACGGTCTCGGTGCCGCCGGGCAGCAGATCGCGTGCCCGGTACCAGTCGCGCAGCTGCGTCTCGCTGACGTCGTCGGCGATCGGCTTGGTGGCGTGCCGGGCGAGGGTTTCGCTGAACGGGACGTCCAGGTAGTAGTTGTGGGTCGGGCCGCGGTGGTCCGCGCGCAGCTCGGTGAGCATGTCGCCGTAGCGGTCGGCGTAGAGGATGCCTTCGACGACGACGTGGAATCCGGCGTCCAGGGCGTAGCGGGCGGTCAGGTCGATCAGGCCGATGTTCGCGGCGCCGGGCCGGTCCCGCTCGCGCAGCACGATGCGGCGGAGGTTGTCCTGGCCGACCAAGGCCAGGCCGCGGCCGAACCGCTCGAGCAGGCCGTACGCGACGGACGACTTCCCTGAGGCGCTGTTGCCGCGCAGCACGACCAGCCGGGTTTCTTCGGTGCCCACCATCACGGCGGTCACGTTATCGACGGCCAGTGACAGCGCCGGGGCGTTCCGGTACGGGGCCTACTTCGACGCCCGGGACGGGTGACCTTCCTCCCTCTCGTACGAGAGCTACTCGGAATCCAGTTCGGGGACGTCGGCATCTGGCGACAACGTCACGCTGAGCGGGTGGACAGGAATGTGGAGGACTTCCTGCTGCCGTCCCTTCAGGTTGGTGCGCACCGCGCAGCACGGTGAAGGCGTAGCGGCGGGCATCAGGGCTGGCCAGGGCCTGGTTCCAGGACAGCCAGAGCCGGTCGTAGGTCTTGTCGATGGCCGCTTGGCAGTAGGGGCCGATGAGGAAGACGCCGGCGTAGAGGCGGTAGCCGTTCTCAGTGAGGTCGCGGAAAGCGGTGAGGTCCAGGGGCGGGGTGGAGCGGGTGGCGGTCATCGTCCCTTGCACGCGGGAGGTGGAGTTGTCGACCCATGTGCGGGACTTGTTCTCGGTCTCCAGGGCGGCCTGGCGCCACAGCCGGTACAGCGGCCAGAAGGAGATGCCGAGGGCGACGGCGAGGTCGTAGAGGAGTTCCCAGCGGGGGTAGAACTTGCCGCTGAGCAGTTCGGAGATCTTCGATTTGGAGATGTGCAGGGCGTCACCGAGCCGGCTCATCGTCATGCCGGTCGTGGCGGCGGCGAGGTAGGCCTCGCGGACCGGGCCGAGCCAGGCCTGGTGGGCGCTGCTGACGTGGGCGGCGACCGGGCCGAGCGGACGGCCGGGACGACCCGGGGCACGTCCTGTGGGAGTGGTGGCGGCTTGGTCGGGGGGGCTGTGCGGGGTGGCCCGCGGTCGCGGGCCGGGGAGGCTTGTGCCGCCTGGGTGCGGCCAGCGGCCTGAACCCTGTGGGCTCACCCGTGCGAGGAGGCTCGTCGGGCGCCGGGGCCGGGTCCTTGAACCCGCTCATGGCGCCTCCCCTGCACTGTCCACGGCAACGGCCGCCGGCCCCCGCAGACGGGTGGGGTGCACGGCCTGCCGGGCCGTCAGGCCCGGTTCCTCCTCGCCCGTGTTCGCGGTGGTCGCTGCGGGCGCCGGTTCCTGCAGAGGGGCGCGGTGGGCGGCCTGCTGGGCCGTGAGTCCCGGCGTCTCTCCGCCGGTGTCCGCGGTTGTGGCCGCGGGGGCCTGCGGGCGGGCGCACAATCTGCTGGACTGTCAGGCCCAGTGCCGGGGCGAGTACGGCGATCGCGGCAACCTGCCCGTACATGACCATCACGATGCTCCACGCGAACACGGTCAGCGTGGCGAAGGCGATGAGCACAGAGGCCATATCCCTTTGCGTTCCATGAAGACCTCCAGGGTCGTCGGCCTGTCACAAGCCCACCGGCCCATCCACCGGCGGGTCCCGGACACGGACGGGTGCCACGCCGTCACCGTCCGGGAGGGAAACCAGGATGGAACACAAGGGAGTTGCTACGCCAAGTGATCACGGATTCACGGAACAATGACGGTCGGGGAACAGCTCGGCTCGAACGGGGACGAGCTGTCTTCCGAAGGAGAACGCGCAGGTCTGTTCGCTGTGGGGTGGAAGTTCCCGGTTCTCCTTGCAATCCCGCGTTCGACCAGCGTCCATGGATACAGGGCACCCCTTGGGGTGTCGGCCTTCCATCCGGAAGCGCCCGCCCCCGTGCCAGAACCACCCCGGGGGGGCGAGCACACGGTTCCCGCCCGGCCTGGACGAATCAGACCGGGCGGGAACGCACTATCCGCGCGGGACACTCCGAAGGTAGCGGACCCCACTGACAATCCACGCCGGGCGCACCCCGGCGCCCCGTGGGCCCCAGCCCGGCGCGTAGTGCAAGTAGCCCGCCCAGGCTCGCGCACCAAGACCTCCGCAGGCCCCAGTGCGATCACCGACAAGGCCGACAGGGCAACTGCCCCACTGACTCGCCCCCAACCGACTGAGCTCTACGGATCCGTCCCCACCAACCGGACGATCGGGAGATTGTGCTGCTCTCAGGCCTTTGGCGCCCTTACAGTCTGACCACGGCAGTGCGGGGGCGAGCGTGGGGGCACAGGGGATGGCGCGAGTGGTGGCGGTGCACGGCATCGGCAAGCAGAGGCTGGGTGAACATACGCTGCGCCAGCAGTGGCTTCCGGCTCTGAACGACGGCCTCGCCTGGGCCGACCACGCCGTTCGGTTGACGGAGTCCGATGTGACGGTCGCGTTCTATGGTGACCTTTTCCGGCCCGACGGGGAGTTCCTGGCGGCCGGGGACCCGCCCTACACCGCGGCTGATGTCGCTGCGGGCTTCGAGGAGGATCTGCTGCTTGCCTGGTGGCAGGCAGCTGCCGACAGTGATCCGGGCGTGGTTCCGCCCGACGCCGACACCTTGGTGGTGACGCCGGGTGTGGTGCAGGCTGCGCTGCGGGCCCTGTCGGGATCACGGTTCTTCGCCGGCCTCGCGTTGCGGGCGATGGTCTTCGATCTGAAGCAGGTCCACCACTACCTCACCGATGTCGATGTGCGGGCGAAAGCGCTGGCCCGGGTCGTCGACCAGATCGGTGAGGACACCCAGGTCGTGGTGGCGCACTCACTGGGTTCTGTCATCGCCTATGAGGCGTTGTGCGCGCGGCCGGGCCATGGGGTGCGGGCCCTGGTGACGATCGGATCCCCGCTGGGCATCCCCCACTTGATCGTGCACCGTCTGCAGCCGGCCCCGCTGGCACTGGGCGGAAGCCTGCGGGGCGTGTGGCCGGGCGGGGAGCACCTGGCATGGACGAATCTCGCTGATCAGGGGGACGTCGTGGCGCTGGTAAAGGATCTGCGGCCCGTGTTCGGGGAGCAGGTGCGGTGCGCGGTCGTCAGCAATGGCGCGCATGCGCATGATGCGTCGGCGTATCTGACGGACAAGCTGTGCGGTCAGGCCCTTGCGGATGGTCTGTCATGACCGCTGTGGCCGCAGGCAGTTTGAAGGAGGCTGAGGAGCCGCGCCGTTATCTGATCGCTGCCTCGGTCGCCCGGTACCCGAAGTGTGCCGACTGGGACCGTCCCGGCCTCGTCGAGGCCCGTGAGCAGATCGTGGAGCTGTTCACGCGCAAGCTCGGCTACCGGCATCACACAGCGCTGGGCGTAGACCCGACCGTGCAGCAGTTACGAGAGCAGTTGCGGGCGTTCTGCACGTCGAAGGAGCGGCGGGAGGACGACCTGGTCGTCGTCTATCTCTCCGGGCACGGGGAGGTGGACGAGTCCGGCGGCGAGCATGTGCTGCTGATGTCGGACACCGATCCGGCCGATGTGTCGTTCACCGCTTTGCCGACGGCGGAGCTGGTGCGGGTGTTCAGCGGTACGAAGGTTCGGCGTCTGATGCTGATCCTGGACACGTGTTACTCCGGGCAGGGTGGCAACGAGCTCGCCGCGGCCGCTCTGGAGCGGCTCAGTACGACCTGGACGCAGGGTTCGTCGGCTCCCGGGCTGGTGATCGTGTCCTCGGCCCAGCCCCATCAGCAGGCGAAGGCCGGTCTGTTCCCCGAGCTGCTGGGGAAGGCCGTGGGGGGCCAGGCCGTCGCGGGGCACGCGCCGAAGCATCTGTCGGTGTCGGCGGTGGTGCAGCAGATGAACAGCCACGTCGACAAGCCCGCCTACCAGCACATCAGCCTGTCCCTGCTCGGGCTGACGGGTGAGCCGCCGGACTTCCTGTCCAACCCGCGCCATGATGTGCGCCTCACGGATGTCGATCTCGCGCTGCAGGACGCCGCCGAGTTCGACGAGTACGCCCGTCGCAGGGACACCGAGTTCCATTCCCGTTTCCTGGTGCGCGCCATGGGCTACCACGGGGACGCTGTCCAGGGGTGGTGGTTCTGCGGCCGCCATCGTGTCCTGGCCAAGCTCGCCGGCTGGCTCAACAGGCGCGGCGGAGGTGAGCGGCAACGGCTTCCCCGCCGTGACACGCCTGCGGAGTTCGTGCGTGTGGTCACTGCGGGCCCGGGATCGGGCAAGACCGCTGTGCTCGGTCTGCTCGCCGCCCTCACCATGCCCGAGCGGCGTCGCACGGTTCCCCTGGACACCCTGGGTCTGGCCCCGGAGCAGATTCCCTGCGAAGACAGCGTCGACGTCGTCATGTACGCCCAGAACCTTACGAACAGCGAGGTCCTGCACGGTCTGGCGGCCGCGGCCGGGGTGAAAGCCTCCACGGTCGGTGAGTTCCTCGAAGCCCTGGGACAGAAGCACGACACGTCAGTGCGGCCGTTCACCGTGCTGATCGACGCCCTCGACGAGGCCGCCACACCCGACAGCCTGTGTTCCCAGGTCGTGCGCCCCCTCATCGACCACTCCCGCGGCCGGATCCGCCTGCTCCTGGGCACCCGCCCCTACCTCCTGGACCGACTCGGCCTCACCCCGCAGCAGCGCGAGCACCCGGGTGTGGTCCTCGACCTCGACAGCCCCGCCTACGCCGACCGCCAGGCGCTGCGCGCGTACACGATGCGCAACCTCATCGAAAGCCGCCGGACCTCTCCCTACCGGCGCCGCCCCGACCTGCTGGAACCGGTCGGGGCGGCGGTAGCCGAAGCAGCGGGGCGTTCCTTCCTGGTCGCCCGTGTCGCCGCCTACACCCTCGCCTCCGCCGACGAGGTGGTCGCCGACCCCTACGATCCACGGTGGCGTGCCAGCCTGCCGCGTCACGCCGGGCAGGCGATGCGCGAGGACCTCACCCGCCGCCTGGGCGAGGACGCGCGCCGTGCGGCCGACCTTCTGCGCCCACTGGCCTACGCCGAGGGCCAGGGCCTGCCCTGGGAGAGCATCTGGGCCCGTCTTGCCTCCGCCGTCTCCGGCCGCCCCTACACCGATGACGACCTGTTCTGGCTGCGACGCAACGCCGGCTCCTACGTCGTCGAAGCCACCGAGAACGGCCGCTCCGCCTACCGCCTCTACCACCAAGCCCTCACCGAACACCTCCGCGAAGACACCGACGCGAGGGCCGTACACAGTGCGTTCGTCGACGTCCTAACCGACTCCGTCCCCTACCGCGGCGACGCCACCCGTGACTGGTCCAGGGCACACCCCTACGCCCTGCACCACCTTGCCACCCACGCCGCAGCCGCCCACCGCATCGACGATGTCCTCGACATCCCCGAATACCTCGTCCACGCCACCCCCCACACCCTCACCCCCCAGCTCCAGCACGCCACCACCGACGAAGCCCGCCTCACCGCCGCCGTCTACCGCATGGGCCTCGACCTCCACGCCCCGGCCACCGTCGCCGTCCGCCGGCAGGCCCTGGCTCTCAACGCCGCCCGCGCAGGCGCCACCACCTTCCAGCGACAACTCACCACCCACGCCGCCCCCAACCAATGGACACCCGTCTGGGCCACCGGAAGCGACTTCACTCCCGCCCTCCGCGACACCCTCACCGGCCACACCGACACAGTGACTGCCGTAGCCTGCACCACTCTGGACGGCACACCCATCGCCGTTACCGTCAGCGACGACCACACCGTCCGCCTCTGGGACCTCACCACCGGCCAACCCATCG
>NZ_WWKH01000756.1:0-18702 GCF_009865595.1 Streptomyces sp. SID1328
GGGGCCGGGGTCGCCATGGGGTGCTGGACGGGCGGCGCGGGGGCCCAGGGGCCCGGTCCGCCGTAGGGCGGGGTCCCGTAGGGGTCGGGGTCGTGCAACGGCTTGGGAGGGCCGGAGACGGAGTCGTCCGCACGCGGGTCGGCGGGGCGGTCGCCGGCGGTCTCGCGGGGCTCGTCCCGCGAACCTCGAGTGCCCCCGTGCGGCGGCTCGGCAGCGCTGCCGTCGCCGGGCGCGGGCGACCGGTCGGCGTCCCCGCCGTCCCCTGTCTCGGAAGCACTCGACGGCGCGCCTCCGTACGAGCCGTGCCCGCCGAGCGGATCGCCGGCGGGAGCGTCCTCGTCCCCACCCGGCTCGGCGGGTCGGTCCGGCTCGGCAGGGCGCAGGTCGCCGGGCTCGCGACCTGTCCTGGAACCGTCAAACCCGGCGGCAGCCGCCGGCTTGGCCAGTTCGAAGTCGTCGCTGGGTGCGGGCGGCTTCGGGTGACCCTCGTTCATGCTCTCCCCAGTCGCGGTGTGGAGGCCGTACGGGGACGGCCTTACCGGATTCAACCAGGGATTGGGTGGTCAGGGGGCCGAGGGTGAGGGGGAGTTGGTGGGGGCGGCTGCCGTGGTGGTCTCGGTGGAGGGGGACGCCAGGGGCCAGGAGTCCAGGGAGAAGGGGGTGGTCTCGCCGAGGGGAGGTATCAGCGGGGAGACGGCGGCCGCGCCGGCCATCACCGGCATGGCGAGGTCCCGCGCGGTGTCCTGGACCCGCGCGTCGACCGGCGCCGGAATGCCCGGCAGCAGCGGCGCGGAGGCGGAGACCTGCGCGGCCGAGGTGCGGTGGGGCACGCCCCCGCCCTGCGCGAGCAGCGGGGCGGGAGAGCGACGCCGCTGGGTGTCGGGGGCACTCGTACCCGTGACCGCACCCGTACCAGCCGAGCGCGAGGGGGCGACGTTGCTTCCGTTGCCCGGACCGCCGCGGGCGTCGGCCGCGAGGTCACCGGGAAGGGCGGTGGTGACACCGCCGAGGGCCACGGCCGCGAGGGACACCGCTCCGGCGGCAGCGGCGGCGAACCGCAGCCCGCGCGAGGAGGGCCGGTCGGCGACGGGATGGATACGGAAGCCGCGCTGCTCGGGGGCGTGCCCGGAGCCGGCCGGGACGTAACTGAAGGCGAACCGCTCACCGGGCCCGTCGGCGTCGCCGCCGGGGAGGCCCTGGAGGCGGGCGAGGAAGGACTCGGAGGGCGGTGGCGGGGCGGCCTCCGCGAACACGTTCTTCAGCCGGCGCTGCGCGTCGGCCTCCGCCCGGCACCGGCAGCAGGTGGCCAGGTGGGCGAGGACACGGTCGCGCGACTCATGACCCAGTTCTCCGTCCACCAGGGCGGAGAGCCGGTCTCCCAGATGCTGTTCCGCGAGGTGCGCCTCCGCGGGGTCGGTACCGGTTCCACTCACGCGGGCGTGCCCCCTCCCCCCAGCGCGGGCACCCGGGGCATGAACGAGCGGCGCTCGGCCTTGCGGGCCTCGGGAGAACGGTGGGCCAGGGCCTTGCGCAGCTGCGAACGCCCCCGGTGGATACGGGAGCGGACGGTGCCCAGCTTGACCCCGAGGGTCGCGGCGATCTCCTCGTACGACAGCCCCTCGATGTCGCACAGCACCACGGCCGCGCGGAACTCCGGCGCGAGGGTGTCCAGCGCCTGCTGGACGTCGGCGTCGAAGTGGGCGTCGTTGAAGACCTGCTGCGGGGACGGCTCGCGGCTGGGCAGGCGCTCGGCCGCGTCGTCGCCGAGGGCGTCGAAGCGGATGCGCTGCTTGCGCCGGACCATGTCCAGGAAGAGGTTGGTGGTGATGCGGTGCAGCCAGCCCTCGAAGGTGCCCGGCGAGTACGTCGACAGCGAGCGGAAGACCCGGACGAAGACCTCCTGCGTGAGGTCCTCGGCGTCGTGCTGGTTGCCCGTCAGGCGGTAGGCGAGGCGGTAGACGCGGCCGCTGTGCGTGCTGACGATCTCCTCCCAGGTGGGCGGAGTCCACGCCTGCCCGTCCGCGTCGGTGGCGAAGGTCGCGGTCTGGGTCCCGCCCGCGGCGGGACCGGCGGCGTGGTGGTCAGCAGCGGTGTCGGTCACGGATTTCGGCCTGCCCGACCCGAGAAAGCGCCGCAGCACTCCCCCTCGGTCCTCGGGTGCGGCCGCACCTCCCCTGTCGGCTCTGGTGGTGTCCAGTGGAGCCCCTACCATAGCCACCTCGCCCGTTAGCTCCGGATAAGCGGTTTTACGAAATTTTGACACGCGCTGACCCGGCTCATCCACCCGCGTCAGCATGTGATCCACACCCTCCGTCACCTCTCACCCCCGTCGCGTGCCGGCCGTGCTCTCCGCACCCCGGCTCTCCCCTGTGAACGCTCGGTCCCATCAGCGGGTTCCCGGCGCAACGGATACAGTCACGCCGAGGCAATCACGGGGACAGGAGAGGGTCATTACCGGCAACCGGCAGACGAGCTGGGCGTTCGTCGACGCCTTTGTCGCCGAGGACGAAGCGCTGCGCTGGGCCCGGGACCGTGCCCGCGACGCGGGGCTGCGCTCGGTGGCGCCCAGCACGGGCGCCGCGCTGCGACTGCTCGCCGCCTCCGTGGACGCCAAGGCGGTCGCGGAGATCGGTACCGGCTGCGGGGTGTCCGGAATCCATCTGCTGCACGGAATGCGCCCCGACGGCGTCCTGACCACCGTCGATCCCGAGCCCGAGCACCAGCAGTTCGCGCGGCAGGCGTTCCGCGCCTGCGGCTTCGCCAGCAACCGCGCCCGGTTCATCCCCGGCCCCGCCCTCGACGTGCTGCCCCGCCTCGCGGACTCGGGCTACGACCTCGTCTTCTGCGACGGCGACCGGCTGGAGTACTCGGACTACCTCGCTGAATCGTTGCGCCTGCTGCGGCCCGGTGGCCTGGTGGTCTTCGAGGGCGTCTTCGCCAGCGGCCGCACGGTCGACGCCGGCCCGCAGCCCACCGAGGTGGTCCGGCTGCGCGAGCTGCTGCGCACGGTGCGCGAGAGCCCGGAGCTGGTGACCTCGCTGCTGCCGGTCGGCGACGGCCTGCTCTGCGCCGTCAAGCGCTGAGCCCTTGGCCCGGCTCCCCGGAAACGCGACCGCCCCGGCACCTGACGGGTACCGGGGCGGTCGGGAGGAAAAGATCGCAGCGCGTCAGACGACGACCTTCTTGAGGGCGTCGCCGAGCGCCTCTGCCTCGTCGGGGGTCAGCTCGACGACGAGTCGACCGCCGCCTTCGAGCGGAACGCGCATGACGATGCCCCGCCCCTCCTTGGTCACCTCGAGCGGGCCATCACCCGTCCGCGGCTTCATGGCCGCCATGCTCGTACCCCTTCCTGAAACCAGGCTCATCGTCTGCCGACGACCCCACGGAGGGCACCCGCGGTCCAGGAGGGACACGCGACACCGGCATCGAACACATTGCTTCCCAGCCATTATCCCGCATCCCAGGACCCGATGACCAACATCGGTCCGCATCGGCTGGACAACGCGCCCGAGCAAAACCACTCAATTCGGGGGTGTGCCTGCGATACTGCGCCACCCTCGGCACACCCGTCGGCCACGTCTGTGGCGGTTTTGTTAGACGCAGGTCACACGTCCGGTGGGACTGCGCGGCCGGGATCTCCGCCATGCTGTCCCCGGACAACGACGTACCGGCCGGTACGTCATCACGCGAAACGGAGGGGACGCGCCATGGCCGACACCGTGCTCCACCAGGTGAACGACGGGCTCGCCACGATCACGCTGAACCGCCCCGAGGCGATGAACGCGCTGAACATCGCCACCAAGAACGCGCTCCGCGAGGCCGTCGAGGCCGCGGCGGCGGACGACGCGGTGCGGGCGATCCTGCTGACCGCGGCGGGCGAGCGGGCGTTCTGCGTGGGCCAGGACCTCAAGGAGCACATCGGGCTGCTCGCCGCCGACCGGGAGGGCGGGGGCGGCGGCCAGACGATGAGCACCGTCAAGGAGCACTACAACCCGATCGCGCGGGCGCTGGCGGGTGCGAAGAAGCCGGTGATCGCCGCGGTCAACGGCGTGGCGGCCGGCGCGGGCTTCGGCTTCGCGCTGCTCGCGGACTACCGCCTGGTGGCGGACACCGCCGCGTTCAACACCTCGTTCGCGGGCGTGGCGCTCAGCGCGGACTCGGGGCTCTCCTGGACGCTGCCCCGCGTGATCGGCACCGGCCGCGCCACCGACCTGCTGCTCTTCCCCCGCACCATCGGCGCCCAGGAGGCGCTGGAGCTGGGCATCGCCAACCGGGTCGTCCCGGCCGCCGAGCTGCGCGCCGAGGCCGAGAAGGTGGCACGTGCCCTGGCCGAGGGGCCGACGGTCGCGTACGCGGCGATCAAGGAGGCCGTGGCGTACGGGCTGACGCACTCGCTGGACGAGGCGCTGGAGAAGGAGGACGAGCTGCAGACCCGCGCGGGCGCCTCCGAGGACCACGTCATCGCCGTGCAGGCGTTCGTGCAGAAGGAGAAGCCCGTGTACGTGGGCCGCTGATCTCCCGACCGGCCGGGCGGGGCAGGCCGGGCGGCCCCCGCCCCGGCCGGTCCGCGTCTCAGCCGCGGGTGGCCGCGCCCCGGCTGACGCAGGCTTCGAGGTGATCGTCGACCAGGCCGCACGCCTGCATCAGGGCGTACGCCGTGGTCGGCCCGACGAACCTGAGGCCCCGCTTCTTCAGCGCCTTGGACAGGGCCGTGGACTCCGGGGTCACCGCGGCCACGTCGCCCAGCACCCTGGGCACGGGCCGCCCGGCCGGGTCGGGGGCGTGGGACCAGATCAGCTCGTCCAGCTCGCCCTCTGACCAGTCCGCGAGCACGCGCGCGTTGGCGAGCGTGGCGTCGACCTTGGCGCGGTTGCGGATGATGCCGGGGTCGGCGAGAAGACGCTCGCGGTCCGCCTCGGTGAAGGCGGCGACCTTCTCGATCCGGAAGTCCGCGAAGGCGAGGCGGAAGGTGGGCCGGCGCCGCAGGATCGTGATCCAGGACAGCCCGGACTGGAACGCCTCCAGGCTGAGCCGCTCGAAGAGGGCGTCGTCGCCGTGCACCTGGCGTCCCCACTCGTCGTCGTGGTACGAGACGTAGTCCTCGGTGGAGAGCGCCCAGGGGCAGCGCAGCGCGCCGTCCGCCCCGGCGATGGCCTCGCCGGTGCTCATCGGCCGTCCTCCGCACCGGACTCCTCCGGCCGGGGCCGCACGGCGCGGGCACCGGCGAGCGCGCTCTGGAGGTCCGCGATCCGGGCGTCCCGCTCGCCGAGTTCGGCGGCGAGGCGGCTGAGCGCGTCGTCCACGTCGGCCATGCGGTAGCCGCGCGCGGCGACCGGGAAGCGCAGGCTCTCCACATCGGTGCCGTGCAGCGGACGGTCCGCGGGCAGCGGGTCCTGGAGCCGCTCGGGCGCGGCGTCCTGGAGCGGGGCGCTCTCGCCGCCGCCCACCACGGCGAGCGTCACCGCGCCGACCACGACGGCCAGCGCGAGGACCAGGAACAAGAACATCAGCATCGCCAGGGTTCCCCAAGCTCGATGTGCCGGACGCCGGGCCCCTTCGGACCTCGCGTCCGGAAGCCGGATGTGTCTGGGTCCGATCGTGCCATGCGAGGCTGACAGTCCGGGCCGCGAGGCGCCGGACGTCCGAGGTACGAGGAGAGGTCACAGGGGATGCTCAGGCTGGGCAAGCGGGAATTCGGGCCACACGAGCCGGTGATCATGGCGATCGTCAACCGGACCCCGGACTCCTTCTACGACCGGGGCGCGACGTTCGCCGACGACGCCGCCCTCGCGCGCGTGGAGCGCGCCGTGGCCGAGGGCGCGGCCGTTGTAGACATCGGCGGGGTGAAGGCCGGGCCGGGCGAGGAGGTCACCGCCGAGGAGGAGGCCCGGCGCACGGTCGGTTTCGTGGCGGAGGTCCGGCGCCGGTTCCCCGATGTGGTCATCAGCGTGGACACCTGGCGGGCCGAGGTCGGCGAGGCGGTGTGCGAGGCGGGCGCGGACCTGCTGAACGACGCGTGGGGCGGGGTGGACCCCGGTCTCGCGGAGGTCGCCGCCCGACACCGGGTGGGCCTGGTGTGCACGCACGCCGGGCGCGCCGAGCCCCGTACCCGGCCGCACCGGGTGGCCTACGAGGACGTGATGGCCGACATCCTGGACGTGACCGTGGGGCTGGCGGAGCGGGCGGTGGCGCTGGGGGTGCCGCGCGAGTCGGTGCTGATCGATCCGGGGCACGACTTCAACAAGAACACCCGGCACAGTTTGGAGGCCACGCGCCGGCTGGACGAGATGGTGGCGACGGGCTGGCCGGTGCTGGTGTCGCTGTCCAACAAGGACTTCGTGGGGGAGACGCTGGACCGCCCGGTGAAGGAGCGGCTGATCGGCACGCTGGCGACCACGGCGGTCTCGGCGTGGCTCGGGGCGCGGGTGTACCGGGTGCACGAGGTCGCGGAGACCCGGCAGGTGCTGGAGATGGTGGCGTCGATCGCGGGCCACCGGCCCCCGGCGACGGCCCGCAGGGGTCTCGCCTGACGGGGATCTCCCCCAGGGGGCGGCCGTGAGGGGCCGTCCCCCGGAGCAATGGCGGGAGAGCCGGCCTTACCGGGCCGCTTCCTTGGAGACCAGCGCGACCGCCTCGTCCACGTCGTCCGTGACGTGGAACAGCGTCAGGTCCTGGTCGGCCGCCTTCCCCTCGGCGACCAGCGTGCCCCGCAGCCAGTCCATCAGCCCGCCCCAGTACTCGCTGCCGAACAGCACGATCGGGAAGCGGGTCACCTTCTGGGTCTGCACCAGGGTGAGCGCCTCGAACAGCTCGTCCAGGGTGCCGAGCCCGCCGGGCAGCACCACGAAGCCCTGCGCGTACTTCACGAACATCATCTTGCGGACGAAGAAGTACCGGAAGTTGAGCCCGATGTCGACGTACTGGTTGAGCCCCTGCTCGAAGGGCAGCTCGATGCCGAGGCCGACCGAGATGCCGCCCGCCTCCAGCGCGCCCTTGTTGGCCGCCTCCATGGCACCGGGGCCGCCCCCGGTGATCACCGCCCAGCCGGCCTCCACCAGACCGCGCCCGAGCCGCACGCCCGCCTCGTACTCGGGCGAGTCCACCCGGGTGCGGGCCGAGCCGAACACGCTGATCGCGGGCGGGAGTTCGGCCAGGGTGCCGAAGCCCTCGATGAACTCCGACTGGATGCGCAGCACGCGCCAGGGGTCGGTGTGCACCCAGTCGGTGGGGGCACGCTCGTCCAGCAGCCGCTGGTCCGTGGTGCTGGACTGCACCTGGCCCCGCCGCCGGAGCACCGGGCCGAGCCGCTGCTCGTCCGGCGGGCGCTTCTTCCCCTCGGGGTTTCCGGTAGCCATGTGCGCTCCCTCCGCTTGCCTGTCATTCGTCCTCAGCCTAGATCCGCAACCGTTACGGAGGGGGGACGTGAGCATGTCCGGAACGCGGCGCCGCGCGGTGCGGGCGTCACGCGGTGAGCCAGGCGCGCAGCCGCTCCTCACCCGCGAGGACCTTGGCCACCTCGACCCGCTCGTCCCGCTTGTGCGCCAAGTGCGGGTTGCCGGGGCCGTAGTTGACCGCCGGGATGCCGAGGGAGGCGAAGCGGGAGACGTCCGTCCAGCCGTACTTGGGCATCGGGGTGCCGCCGACCGCCTCGATGAAGGCCGCGGCGGCCGGGTGGGAAAGGCCGGGCAGGGCGGCGCCGCTGTGGTCGTCGATCACGAACTCCTCGACACCGCAGTCCGCGAACACCTCCCGGACGTGCGCGACCGCCTCCTCCTCGGTGCGGTCGGGGGCGTAGCGGAAGTTGACGGTGACCACGCACTCGTCCGGGATGACGTTGCCGGCCACTCCCCCGCCGATGCGGACCGCGTTCAGGCCCTCGCGGTACTCCAGCCCGTCGATCACCGGCCACCGGGGCTCGTAGGAGGCGAGGCGGGCGAGGATCGGGGCGGCCGCGTGGATGGCGTTGGAGCCCATCCAGCCGCGCGCGGAGTGGGCCCGCTCGCCCTTCGTCTTCAGCAGCACCCGGAGCGTGCCCTGGCAGCCGCCCTCGACCTCGCCGTCGGAGGGCTCCAGCAGCACCGCGAAGTCGCCCCGGAGCCACTCCGGGCGGGCCTCGGCGAGGTGCTTGAGGCCGTTCAGCTCGGCGGCGACCTCCTCGTTGTCGTAGAAGACGAAGGTCAGGTCACGGTTGGGGGCCGGCACGGTGGCCGCGATCCGGAGCTGGACCGCGACACCGGCCTTCATGTCGCAGGTGCCGCAGCCCCACAGCACGCCGTCCTCGTCGAGGCGGGAGGGGACGTTCTCCGCGATCGGAACGGTGTCGATGTGCCCGGCGAGGATGACGCGTTCCGCGCGGCCCAGGTCGGTGCGGGCGAGGACGTTGTTGCCGAAGCGCTCCACCGTGAGGTGGGGCAAAGCGCGCAGCGCGGCCTCGATCGCGTCCGCGAGGGGCTTCTCCGTGCCGCTCTCCGACGGGATGTCCACGAGCCGGGCGGTCAGCTCGGCGGCGTCCAGCGTGAGGTCAAGGGTGGTGTCGGCCATGCTGGTGACCCTAACGCCCGCCGGGGCGGGGCCGGCCGCCTCACCGGGGTGCGGGTCTGTGGCGGAGGGCCCTTGCGGGCTCCAGTACCTTGTACGCGTGTCAGAGCCGTCCCCCTCTCGCCCCAAGCGTCGCGGCCGTGTGTTCCGGATCGGTGCGGCCCTGCTCGTGCTCGCCGGTGTCGGCGCGTACCTCGTCGTCCAGTACGTCACCGGAGGCGGTGCCGCGCGCGGCTGCACCGTGGTCTCGGGGCAGGACAGGACGGTGTCGTACGCCTTCACGCCCGAGCAGGCCGTGAACGCGGCCACCATCGCGGCCGTCGGCACCGGGCGCGGCATGCCCGAGCGTGCCGTGACCATCGCGCTCGCCACCGCGCTCCAGGAGTCGGGGCTGCGCAACATCGGCCACGGGGACCGGGATTCACTCGGCCTGTTCCAGCAGCGGCCCTCGCAGGGCTGGGGCACCCAGCGGCAGATCATGGACCCGGCGTACTCGGCGGGCATCTTCTACGCGCACCTCGCGCATGTGCCCGGTTACACCGAACTCCCGCTCACCGTCGCCGCGCAGAAGGTGCAGCGCAGCGGCTACCCGGAGGCGTACGCCAAGCACGAGCCGGACGCGAAGCTGCTGGCCGCCGCCCTCACCGGCCGCTCGGCGGCCACCCTGACCTGCGACGGCCGCACCGCCCGCACCGCCGAGGCGGCGAGCCCGGACGCCGTACGGACCGCGCTGGTACGGGACTTCGGGCGCGATGCGCTCCAGGAGACCGGCGCGGTGGTGGGCGGCACGACCGTCCCCTCGCCCTCCCCCTCGCCCAGCGTGACCGCCACGGCGCACGGGCGGACGGTGACCGTGCCGGTGCCGCTGGGCACGCGGACGGACGCCCACGGGCGCACCGAGCGGGAGCGGGGGTGGCAGCTCGCGCAGTGGGCGGTGGCCAACTCCTCGGCGCTGCGCATCACTCGTGTGACGTACGAGGGGCGGGAGTGGACCGCGTCCAACGGTGGCGGGGACTGGCATCCGGTGCCGGCCCCGACGTCGGGGGCGGCCGGGGCGGAGTCGTCGCTGGCGTCCGTACGGATCGTCACGGGGTCCTGAGGGAGTCGCGGACGCTTGTGCGGGGGCTGCCCCGTACGGGTTGCGGGGGCTGCCGGGGGGCGCGTTCGGAGGCGAGGCTGCCCGGATGGTCCTCGGCCCTTGCGGTTCAAGGGGTGGAAGGATTCTGCTGGGTCCCTTCGCAACGGGCTTTGCCCGTTTTTATCCACACCTGATAATGCGATGCGTTATCCAGTCTTTACCTTCGGCGTCCGCAACCTTCGGCGGGTTCGAGCGGTAGTCAGTGCGTCCGGGCTCGGACACCACACCGTTCTCTCCTGTCGAATGGAGCATCATGTCCCTCCCCCTGACCCGCCGTATCGCCCGTGCCGCGCTGCTCGTCGCCGCGGGGGCGGCCGCCGGGGTCGGCGCCGCCGGTACCGCCGGTGCGGCCACCAACCAGCCGGCCGTTCCGGATCTCGGTGGGCTGACCAAGCTGGACGGCGCGACGCATGTGGACAAGGCCGTGGGTGGGCTGACGGACAGCAAGGCTGTGAAGAAGGCCGTGCCGGCGCCTGCGGCGGGCAAGGCGGCCGGGCATGTGCTCGGTGGGCTCCCGCTGAAGGGGCTGCCGCTCGGTTAGCCGTCGCATGCCGAGGGGGGTCCAGGGTGTTTCCCTGGACCCCCCTCGGCGTGTCTGCTCCGGGCGGGGTGTCAGCCGCACCCGGCGCTCCAGGCTGTGCCCACCCGTTCCGCCCTGCGGAACGTGGCGGACGGGGACTAGGCGGTCAGGCGGGCTACCGCCGCGTCAACGCGCTCGTCCGTGGCCGTCAGCGCCACGCGGACGAACTGGTCGCCCGCCTCACCGTAGAAGTCACCCGGTGCCACCAGGATGCCGAGGTCGGCCAAGGCGGCGACCGTGTCCCAGCAGGACTCGCCCTTGGTGGCCCAGAGGTAGAGGCTGGCCTCGCTGTGGTCGATGCGGAAGCCGTGGGACAGCAGGGCTGTGCGGAGCTTGGCGCGGCGGGACGCGTAGCGCTCGCGCTGGAGGTGTACGTGGTCGTCGTCGCCGAGGGCGGCCACCACCGCGGCCTGGGTCGGCGCGGAGGTCATCATGCCGCCGTGCTTGCGGATCTCCAGCAGCGGCATCAGCACCGCCGGGTCGCCCGCGACGAAGGCCGCGCGGTAACCGGCCAGGTTGGACCGCTTGGAGAGGGAGTGGACGGCGAGGATGCCGTCGTAGGAGCCGCCGTTGACGTCCGGGTGCAGCACCGAGACCGGGTCGGCCTCCCAGCCGAGTTCCAGGTAGCACTCGTCGGAGACGATCAGTACGCCGTGCTCGCGGGCCCAGGCCACGATCCCGGTCAGCTCCTCCTGGGAGAGGACCTTGCCGGTGGGGTTGGACGGCGAGTTGAGCCAGAGCAGCCTGAGGTTCGCCGGGTCCAGCTCGCGCGGGTCGTCGTAGACCTCGTACTCGGCGCGGGCGAGGCGGGCGCCGACCTCGTAGGTGGGGTAGGCCAGACGCGGGTAGGCGACCTTGTCGCCGGGGCCGAGGCCGAGCTGGGTCGGCAGCCAGGCGACGAGTTCCTTGGAGCCGACGACCGGCAGGACGTGCCGGTGGGTGACGCCGCGGGCGCCGAGGCGGCGCTCCAGCCAGCCGGTGATCGCGTCGCGCAGCGCGGGTGTGCCCCAGACCGTCGGATAGCCCGGCGAGTCGGCCGCGTCGACCAGTGCCTTCTGGATCAGCTCGGGAACCGGGTCGACCGGGGTGCCCACCGACAGGTCGACGATGCCGCCGGGGTGCGCGGCGGCGGTCTTCTTGTAGGGCTCCAGCTTGTCCCAGGGGAAGGCGGGGAGCCGGTCGGAGACTGCGGACACGGGGCTTGCTCTCTTTCCTAGGGGGCGCAAACGCCTCGGTCCCGCACGGCCGGGGGTCACCAGGCCGTACGGGACCGGGGCGGCGCGCTCATACGGGCCGCCGGGCCTGCTGACCGGTTACTCGCCCTGCGGCGGCAGCGCGGCGATGAAGGGGTGATCGCGCTCGATCAGACCCAGCTTGCTGGCGCCGCCGGGGGAGCCCAGCTCGTCGAAGAACTCGACGTTCGCCTTGTAGTAGTCCTTCCACTCCTCCGGAGTGTCGTCCTCGTAGAAGATCGCCTCGACCGGGCAGACCGGCTCACAGGCACCACAGTCGACGCATTCGTCCGGGTGGATGTACAAGGACCGCTGGCCCTCGTAGATGCAGTCGACCGGGCACTCCTCGATGCACGCCTTGTCCTTGACGTCGACACAAGGCTGCGCGATGACGTAGGTCACGCTGTCGTTCCTCCTCGATAGGGCGCTGGCGGGCCTCCTCAGGCTCCGCCGCCTGGCGCGCGGGAGCGCGGCGTCGTCGATGCCCGCACCTAGTATCTCCGTTTCGGAGCGTGATCCGAACAGGAGGGGTGGAGCGACCCGTGGAAATCTCGGTGACAGGACTGCTCAAGGTCCTCATCGCACCGGCAGACGTGGGCAAAAGGGTATCTGTACGCCAGTTGACGGGATCGGATGCGGCGGGCGAGAAGTTCACCGACACGGTGGGCGTTCTCACCTCCTGGGACGACGACGGCGTGCTCATGATCACACGGCGGGACGGCCGGGTGGTCAGGGCCGAGGCGTCCTCACTGGTCGCGGGCAAGGTCGTACCGTCGGCTCCGGCGCGTCGCCGGGGTCCGGCGGCGGACTACGAGGAACTGGCGCGGATCGCGGCGCGGGCGTGGCGCCCGGTGGAGAGCGAACGGCTCGGTGAGTGGGAGCTGCGGGCCGCGGGCGGCTTCACCCGGCGGGCCAACAGCGTGCTGCCGCTCGGCGAGCCGGGGCTTCCGCTCGACGCGGCCCTGACTTCCGTAAGACGCTGGTACCGCGAGCGCGGACTGCCCGCCTACGTCCAGACCGCCTCCGGTGCCGAGGGCACACAGGAGCTGCTGTCGGCGGAGCTGGCGCGGCGCGGCTGGACGCGGGAGGTCACGGCGGAGCTCTGGACCGGCGCGCTGGCGCCGGTCGCGGACCGGGACGGCGGCGCCGGCGTGGTGCTCTCCCGCGAGGCGGACGAGGCGTGGCTCGCGCGGTACGGGCGCGAGGGAGTGAGCGAGGTGGCCCTGCGGGTGCTGCACGGCGGACCGTCGGTGTGGTTCGCCCGTGTGCCCGGCGCGGACGGCGAGCCGCCGGCGGCGATCGGGCGGTGCGTGGTGGACGGCCGCTGGGCCGGTTTCGCGGCGGTCGAGGTGGACCCGGCCCGGCGGCGTCGGGGGCTGGCCACCGACGTGATGGCCGCGCTGGCCCGGCGCGCGCTGGAGGAGGGCGCCTCGGCGGCGTGGCTCCAGGTCGAGGAGGACAACGAGGGCGCGCGGCGGCTGTACGACGGTCTCGGCTTCGCCCCGCATCACGCGTACCACCACTACCGGGAGCCGGACGCGGCCGGCTCCGGGCGGTCGTAGGAGCCCGTCGTGGAACCCCAGGAACCGGCCCGGCGCCCCGCTTTCCCGCCCCCGTACCCGCCCCCGCCGGAGCGGTCGGCGGAGCTGCGGCGGCGGTTCGCGGAGGAGGCGCGGTCGCAGTGGCCCGACCTGTCCGCGCTGTGCCTCATGATCGCCGCGGAGGTGGACGGCACGCTGGACGAGGCCGGGATGGACGCGGCCCAGATCGAGCTGGACGAACTCGCCGGGCGGCTGCCGTACCGGCCGGGCGAGCCGCTGGCCTGGGCGCGGGCGGTGGGCCGGCTGCTGGGCGGCACCAACGGGTTCTGCGGCACGGCCGGGGAGTACGAGCGGCTGGAGTCCTCGCTGCTGCACTCCGTGCTGCGGCGGCGGCGCGGACTGCCGATCCTGCTGTCGGTGGTGTGGATGGAGGTCGCCCGGCGCGCGGGCGCCCCGGTGTACGGGGTCGCGCTGCCGGGGCACTTCGTGGTCGGCTTCGGCACGGCCGGCGACCGGGTCCTCGCGGACCCCTTCGAGGGCGGCCGGGTGCTCAGCGGGATGGACACCGAGCTCCTGGTGGCCGGGGCGACGGGCGCGCCCCTGGAGCCCTCGATGCTGGTCCCGGCGGCCCCGCTCCAGATCATCCAGCGCATCCTCAACAACATCCGCGCCTGGGCCACCGCCCGCCCCGAACGCTCCGACGTGGCCCTCTGCGCCGTCGAGCTGGCCATGCTCCTCCCCTCCCGCCCGGCCCGCCTCCGCTACGACCGGGGCCGCCTCCTCGTCCAGCGCGGCGCCTTCACCGAGGGCGCGGCCGAACTGGAGGCATACGCGGAACTGGTCTCGGTGGTCGACCCGACAGCCGAGGAGAAGGCGCTGGCCCAGGCCCACGCGGCACGAGCCCTGCTCAACTGACCGGCCTCAGAGCCAGCCCTTCTCCCGCGCGATGCGCACGGCCTCCGCCCGGTTGCGGGCCGCGAGCTTCTGGATGGCCGTGGAGAGGTAGTTGCGGACCGTGCCCTGGGAGAGGTGCAGAGTCCGGGCCAGTTCGGCGTTGGTGGAGCCGTCGGCGGCGGCGCGGAGGATCTCGCGTTCGCGGTCCGTCAGGGGGTTGGCACCCTCGGCGAGGGCAGCGGCGGCCAGGGCGGGGTCGATGACGCGTTCACCGGCGAGCACCTTGCGTACGGCGGCGGCGAGCTGGGCGGCGGGGGCGTCCTTGACGAGGAAGGCGTCGGCGCCCGCCTCCATGGCGCTGCGGAGGTAGCCCGGTCGGCCGAAGGTGGTGAGGACGACGAGCTTCACGCCGGGATGCGCCCGGTGGACCCGGGCGGCGGCCTCGATACCGGTGCAGCCGGGCATCTCGATGTCGAGCAGGGCAACGTCCACCCCGTGCTCCCCCACCGCGGCGAGCACCTCGTCCCCGCGCGCGACCTGTGCGACGACCTCGATGTCGTCCTCCAGCCCGAGCAGCGCGGCGAGCGCCTCGCGGACCATCGACTGGTCCTCGGCGAGGAGGACCTTGATCGTGCTCGTCATGACCCGGATACTACGTCCGCCACCACGGCCGACGGGACGCGGGCGACCACCCGGAATCCCTTGGCGGACCGCCCCGCCTCCAGCGTGCCCCCGGCCCCCTGGAGGCGTTCCGCGAGCCCGGTGAGCCCGTTGCCGGGCCCCTTCCCCGAGCCGCCCGAGCCGTTGTCCTCGACGGACAGCTCCAGCACCGGCCCGTTAAGGGTGTGCCGGTGCAGCAGCTCGACCGCGCACCGCTCGGCCCCGCTGTGCCGGACCACGTTGGTGACGGCCTCCCGCAGCGTCCACGCGAGCGCGGCCTCGGCCTCCTCGGGCAGCCCGGTGAGGTCGGGCTCGGCGGGGATCTCGGCGACGACCCCGGCGGCCGTCAACGCGACCTGCGCACCGGCGATCTCGGTGGCGAGCCGGGGCCGCCGGTACCCCGTGACGGCCTCCCGCACGTCGACCAGCGCCTGCCGGCTGACCCGCTCGATGTCCGCGACCTGCTGGGCGGCCTCCTCCGGCCGGCCCGGCAGCATCCGCCCCGCCAGCTCGCTCTTGAGCGTGATCAGGGACAGCGAGTGCCCCAGCAGGTCGTGCAGGTCACGGGCGAGCCGCAGCCGCTCCTCGTTGGCTGCGAGCTGCGCCACGGTCGCCCGCGCCTTGCGCAGCTCGACGGTGGTGCGCACGAGCTGCCGCACGCCCGTCATGGCGAAGCCGATCAGCACCACCAGCAGGATCAGGTTGCGCGCCTCCTCCTCGTCGGTGTGCAGTCCGACGAGGTACATCACGGCGGCCGAGGCCGGGATCGCCCAGTAGGTGGCCTTCGCGGGCAGGGTCGCCCCGCAGGCCACCGAGAGGTAGACGAACAGGCCGAGCCAGGCGCTGCCGAGCGTGTACGCGAGCAGCGGCGCGAGGATGCCGAGGATCAGCAGGAGCACGACGACGGCGGGCCCGGAGAAGGTCCGGCCCATGTTGCGGAAGACCAGCCCCAGGTAGACCGCGACGAACGCGGTGAGTCCCACCGCTCCGGCCCAGGTGGCCGCCGTCCCGTGGCCGCCGTTCACCAGGTCGTGGACGGGTGAGCTGAGGAAGACCAGCCAGACGCCGATCCACAGCAGCTTCACCCACAGCTCCCGCCGGCCCCGCGGCGGGCGCCCCAAGGGGGTGTCCGTCCCGGTCCCGGCGTACCGGTCCTCCGTCATCGCGTTCACGCCTTCAGCGTGTCCTTCCGGTACAGCCAGGCCGCGCCGCCCGCGAAGAGGACGAAGTACACGGCGAGGACGGCGACGTCCCGCGCCTGCGGGGCCTGGCTCTGCTCGACCGCGCGTCCCAGGGCAGCGTACGCGTACGTCGGCAGCCACTCGGCGATGTCCTGGAGCCAGCGGGGGAACCCGGCCGAGGGCATCCACAGGCCGCCGAGGAGGGAGAGCGCGAAGTAGACGATCATCGTGATGGGCCGTACCGCGTCCCCGGAGGCGAGGTAGCCGATGGCGACGCCGAGCGCGGCGAAGACGAGGCTGCCGGCCCAGATGACGCCGGTGAGGGCGAGCCACTGCCAGGCGTCGAGGCGTACGTCCTTCACGACGGCGGCGACGATGAACACCATCACGATGGACGGCAGGCTCACCACGGCGGCGCTCGCGGTCTTGGCGAGGACGTAGCCGTGGCCGGGCAGCGGGGTCAGCCGGAGCTGGCGCACCCAGCCGCTCTCCCGTTCCTTGGCGATGCGCTCGCTGTTGCCCATCAGCACGGCGGTCAGGGCACCGAAGGAGGCCATGGAGACCATCAGGTAGGTGGCGACGGTCAGGCCGGTGCCGTCCACCTTCTCGTCGGTGCCCGAACTCCCCGCGAAGATCAGGAAGATGATCGAGGGGTAGAGCACGGAGAAGAACAGGAACTTGCGGTTGCGCAGGGCGCGGGCGAGCTCCAGCTTGATCAGGGCCCGTGAGGCGAGGATGCCGGTCATGCGCGCTTGGCCTCCTCGGCCTCGGTGATGGCGACGAAAGCCTGCTCCAGGCCGAGGCCGGCGACTTCCAGGTTGCGGGGGTAGAGGCCGAGTCCGTACACGGCGTGCACGGTGGCGTCGGCGTCGAAGGACTGGATGCGGACGGTCTGCCCGGAGACGTCCAGCGAGGTCAGCGCGGGCAGGGCGGCCAGCGCGGTCTCGTCGATGGCGCCGGTCAGGTCGAAGGAGACCCGGCGGGCGCCCGCGCGTGCCTTGATCTCGGCGGCGGTGCCGTCGGCCAGCAGCCGGCCCCGGTGCAGGACGAGCACGCGGTCCGCGACGGCGTCGGCCTCTTCGAGGTAGTGCGTGGCGAAGAGGACGGTACGGCCCTGGCCGGCCTGCTCGCGCATGGTGGCCCAGAACGCGTGCCGGGCGGAGACGTCCATGCCGGTGGTGGGCTCGTCCAGCACGATCAGGTCGCTGTCCCCGGCGGTGGCCAGGGCGAAGCGGACGCGCTGGGCCTGGCCGCCGGAGAGCTTGTTGACCTTGCGGTCGGCGATCTGCGTGATGCCGGCGCGGGCGAGCACCTCGGAGGCGGGGTGCGGGCGGGGGTGCAACGAGCAGGCGAGGCCGACCAGTTCGGCGACCGTCACGTCCTCCATCAGCCCGCCGCTCTGCAGCATCGCCCCGACCCGCCCGGCGACGATCGCCTCGCGCGGCCCGGTCCCGAACACGGTCACCCGCCCCTCGTCCGGCTGCTTCAGCCCGAGCAGCAGATCGAGCGTGGTGGACTTCCCCGCCCCATTGGGCCCGAGCAGCGCGACGGTCTCCCCGGGCCGCAGCGCGAGCGACAGCCCGTCCACCGCCCGCACGTTCCCGTACGCCTTGCTCACCTGCTCGAACCCGGCCACCACCGGCACGTCGGTCGCGGTCGCCACCGCTGTCGTTGTCATGCCCGTCATGCTGGCCGGGAGGAGCGTGCGGGCGGCAGTGCCGTCGGTCCTGAGTGGCGGATGACAGATGTCATACGACGGCGAAGGCACCCGGAGCGGCTCCGGATGCCCTCGCCGTGCCGTGCTCGGCTAGTTCGGCTTGGTGTCGATGGTGCCGACGCGCTCCGCCGCGGTCTTGCCGACCAGAGCCTTGCGCAGGGCCGCCACGACGTCCTGCGGGAGCACGTCCCGCTTGCCGGTGGCGCTCTCCACCTTCACGCCCTGGAAGGTGGTGCCGTAGGCCTCCTTGAGCGCTTCGAGGTTGTAGGTGTCGGTGAGCTTGCCGCCCACCGCCTTGAACCCGAGGATCTTCGGCAGCGAGCGGGGCCCGAAGTTGATGCTGTGCGCCGCGTCGACCCGGACGGTGACGAGGCTGGACATCGCGGGTTCCGCGAACGCCTTCATCTCGCGGTCCACCTCGGCGTTCGGCACCGTCGGCTGCTTGGTGGTGGTGGGGACGGTGACCGGGGTCGCGGTGCCCGTCTCCACCAGGGTGCGGTAGGCCTGCTCGACGGCCTTGGTGGAGCCGGCCGCGTCGATGGCCTTGCCGGGCTTGCCGTAGACGGCGACGGCCTTGCCGGACTCGAACTTGATGCCGCCCTCGACGACCGAGCCCGAACCGCCGCCCGCCTGCTGGAGGGCGACCTGGAGCTTCTCCTCGTCCACGGGGGTGACCGGCTGCACGACCCGCTTCTGCCCGAAGAGGGAGCCGATCACGGAGAGCGGGTGGTAGTCGCTCTTGGCGGCGTCGCTGACCGTGGCCTGGTAGTCGAACTGCAGGCCCGCCTTGTCCGGGGTGAGCGCCACGTTGCCGCCGCCCACGGAGAGCTGGAGCGGCTTGTTGACCCGGTCCCGGAAGGCGTCGTCGAGCTTCTTGACCGCCTCGTCACGGGTGCCGCCACCGATGTCCACGCCGAGCACGGTGGTGCCCTTGGGCACGTCGGTGCGGTTCATCAGCAGCCCGGCGCCGTACGCACCGCCCACGACGACGACCACACCGGCGACCAGCAGCATCAGCTTGCTGCGGCCCTTCTTCTTGGGCTGCGGCGCGGCCTTCGCCTGGGGCGCGGGCGGCTTGGGGGCCGTGTACGCCGGGCGGTCGGCGGCCGGGGTCGCCCCGAACGGGTCGGCCTCGTCGCCGGGGAAGACCGGGATGCCGCTGGTGACGGTGTGCCCGGAGACGGTGCCGTGCGGGGCGCCGCCGGGGGCGCCCGGGGCGGC
>NZ_WWKH01000757.1:0-17021 GCF_009865595.1 Streptomyces sp. SID1328
CGGCGGGCCTCGGCGAGGCCGCGCAGACAGGCCCAGCGGGCCAGGGCGTACAGCCAGGCCCGGCGGTCGCCGGGGGTCTGGGGGTCGCGTCGGCCACGCCGTTCGGCGATGACGAGGACCTCGCTCAGGGCGGCGGTGGCCGCGTCGTGGTCGCACAGCACCGACAGGCAGTAGGTGAACAGGCCGTCCAGATACGCCTCATGGCGCGACGACGCCCGCTGGGCGATGTTCCGCGCCGCGGATCGGTCGCGCGCCTCCCGATGCGCCCGTTGCGCCCGGTGTGCGCCGGTGGTGCGGGTCGTGGTCTCCGGAGTGCTGCTCATCACCTGTGCGACCGTAGGCGTCGGCGGAGTGCCCCTTCTTGCACCTTGAGCACTTTTAATCCATACGGGTGAAACGATCCCTCATAAGGGGACACCGGCCGCCGAGAAGCGGGCGCGGACCCGGTGGAGGGCATCCGGAACCATCCGCTCCGCGTGCGCCCCGATACCCCGGCGTGCGCCCCCGCTCGCGCGCCGTCCAAGGGCGGGCGGCGGGCGTTGTCAGTGGCGGGGACTACGGTTTCCGCATGGCCACCCGTACCAAGTCCGCCAAGGAGCGTCCGTCCTACCGCTGCACCGAGTGCGGCTGGCAGACGGCCAAGTGGCTCGGCCGCTGCCCCGAGTGCCAGGCGTGGGGCACGGTCGAGGAGTACGGCGCGCCCGCGGTCCGTACGACGGCGCCGGGCCGCGTCACCAGCTCCGCCCTGCCCATCGGCCAGGTCGACGGCCGCCAGGCCACCGCCCGCACCACCGGCGTCCCCGAACTGGACCGGGTGCTCGGCGGCGGACTCGTACCCGGCGCGGTCGTGCTGCTCGCGGGCGAGCCGGGCGTCGGCAAGTCCACGCTGCTGCTCGACGTGGCCGCCAAGTCGGCGAGCGAGGAGCACAAGACCCTCTACGTCACCGGCGAGGAGTCCGCGAGCCAGGTCCGCATGCGCGCCGACCGCATCAAGGCCCTGCACGACCACCTCTACCTCGCCGCCGAGACCGATCTGGCCGCCGTGCTCGGCCACTTGGACGCGGTCAAGCCCTCCCTGCTGATCCTCGACTCGGTGCAGACGGTCGCCTCCCCGGAGATCGACGGCGCCCCCGGCGGCATGGCCCAGGTCCGCGAGGTGGCCGGGGCCCTGATCCGCGCCTCCAAGGAGCGCGGCATGTCCACCCTGCTGGTGGGCCACGTCACCAAGGACGGCGCCATCGCGGGCCCCCGCCTGCTGGAGCACCTGGTGGACGTCGTCCTGAGCTTCGAGGGCGACCGGCACGCCCGCCTCCGCCTGGTCCGCGGCGTGAAGAACCGGTACGGGGCGACGGACGAGGTCGGCTGCTTCGAGCTGCACGACGAGGGCATCACCGGCCTCGCCGACCCCAGCGGCCTCTTCCTCACCCGGCGCGCCGAGCCGGTGCCCGGCACCTGTCTGACCGTGACCCTGGAGGGGCGCCGCCCGCTGGTGGCCGAGGTGCAGGCGCTCACCGTGGACTCCCAGATCCCCTCCCCCCGCCGCACCACCTCCGGCCTGGAGACCTCCCGTGTCTCGATGATGCTGGCGGTGCTGGAGCAGCGCGGCCGGATCAGCGCGCTCGGCAAGCGGGACATCTACTCCGCGACCGTCGGGGGGGTGAAGCTGTCCGAGCCCGCCGCGGACCTGGCCATCGCGCTGGCGCTCGCCTCGGCGGCCAGCGACACCCCGCTGCCGAAGAATCTGGTCGCCATCGGTGAGGTGGGTCTCGCGGGCGAGGTCAGACGCGTCACAGGCGTGCAGCGCAGGCTCGCCGAGGCGGCCCGGCTGGGCTTCACACACGCGCTCGTACCGGGCGATCCGGGCAAGGTCCCGGCCGGGATGAAGGTTGTGGAGGTGGCCGACATGGGGGACGCGCTGCGGGTGCTGCCCCGCTCCCGTCGCCGAGAGGCCCCGCGGGAGGCGGAGGACCGCCGGTAGACTTTGCGCAGGTCTCGCCCGTCCGTGCGAAACGCGTGCCGTGACGGAAGCGCGTCAGAACCTGCGACCGGAGGAGTGCAGTGGCAGCCAACGACCGGGCAGCAGCTCCCGGAAAGTCCGGTGGGAGTGCCGGTGCCGATGGCCTGATGCGCGCCTCGCTGAGCGCCGTTGCCCCGGGCACCGCCCTGCGCGACGGTCTGGAGCGGGTCCTGCGCGGCAACACCGGCGGCCTGATCCTGCTGGGCTGGGACAAGACGGTCGAGGCGATGTGCACCGGCGGTTTCGTGCTGGACGTGGAGTTCACCGCGACCCGGCTGCGCGAGCTGTGCAAGCTGGACGGCGGCATCGTCCTCTCCTCGGACCTGTCGAAGATCCTGCGCGCCGGCGTCCAGCTCGTCCCGGACCCCACGATCCCCACCGAGGAGACCGGCACCCGGCACCGCACCGCCGACCGCGTCTCCAAGCAGGTCGGCTTCCCCGTGGTCTCGGTGTCCCAGTCGATGCGGCTGATCGCGCTGTACGTCGACGGGCAGCGCCGGGTCCTGGAGGACTCGGCGGCGATCCTCTCCCGCGCCAACCAGGCGCTGGCCACGCTGGAGCGGTACAAGCTCCGCCTGGACGAGGTCGCGGGCACGCTGTCCGCGCTGGAGATCGAGGACCTGGTGACCGTCCGGGACGTCTCCGCGGTCGCGCAGCGGCTGGAGATGGTCCGGCGCATCGCCACCGAGATCGCGGAGTACGTGGTCGAGCTGGGCACGGACGGCCGCCTGCTGGCGCTCCAGTTGGAGGAGCTGATCGCCGGGGTCGAGCCCGACCGTGAGCTGGTCGTCCGGGATTACGTCCCCGAGCCGACGGCGAAGCGGTCGCGCACGGTGGAGGAGGCGTTGTTCGAGCTGGACGCGCTGAGCCATGCCGAGTTGCTCGAACTGGGCACGGTGGCACGGGGACTGGGGTACACCGCGTCTCCCGAGTCGCTGGACTCGGCGGTTTCGCCCCGTGGGTTCCGGCTGCTGGCGAAGGTTCCCCGGCTGCCGGGGGCGATCATCGACCGGCTGGTGGAGCACTTCGGCGGGTTGCAGAAGTTGCTCGCCGCCAGCGTGGATGATCTGCAGGCTGTCGACGGGGTGGGAGAAGCGCGGGCTCGCAGTGTGCGGGAAGGGCTCTCGCGGCTGGCGGAGTCCTCCATTCTGGAGCGGTACGTCTAGGTTTCGCGCGGTTCGCCTTCGGGTGCGGGGCCGCTGTGGCCGGCCGCGCAGTTCCCCGCGCCCCTGAAGGCACGACCCCTTCTCTGAAAAGCACCGGTTGCCCTTCTCGCCCCCTGAGAAGGGCCGGCTGCCTCTAGTCCGCCGACAGGACGAAGGACGTCCGGGTCTTGGCGAAGCCCGATGCCTTCGCTTCCAGCAGGTACGTGCCCGGCTTGGCCTTGCCGGCGGGCGGGGTCGCGCACTTGGCGGTGCTCGGGTGGCGGTCCCACTTCACCGTGTAGGTGATGCTCTCGTCGGCCGGGACGCGGAAGATCAGGCTCTTGGCGCCCTCGGGGCAGTCGTCGGAGGCCCAGTAGGGGTCGTCGCCGTCGGCCGGGGTGATCTCCAGGACCGTGTGCTCGGGGCCGAGGTCGACCTTGCAGTCGCCGGACGAGCTGTTGCGGACGGTGAGTTCGAAGGTGGGGGTCTCGTCGGGCGAGAAGGAGTTGTGCTTGCTGCGCAGGCTCACCGTGACCTTGCCGGGGGCGCACACCGGGAGCGGGGAGGACGCGGCCAGCGCGTCGCCCGCGCCGACACTGCCGCCGCCCGTGCCGGACGCCGAGCCCGAACCGCCCGTACCGGAGCCGGAGTCGCCGTCACCCGTGCCGTCCGAGCCGGAGCCGTCACCGGACCCGTCGCCCGGACCGGAGTCGCCCGACCCGCCGTCACCGGAGCCGCCACCGCCCGACTCGTCGCGTCCGCCCGGGTGTTGGCTGATCGCGGGACCGGAGGACGTGGGACCCGGCGTGATCGTGGACGCGGGATTCTTGCCGTCGGGGCCATTGGCGCCGTTCTTGCCTCCCCCGCCGCCCGACACGACGATCCAGGTGACCACGAGCGCCAACAGGGCGACCACGGACACGATGACGACCCTCCGTCGCCAGTAGATGGAGGAGGGAAGCGGCCCGACCGGATTGCGCAGAGATCCCACGCGGAAACTGTACGAGAGATCATGCCCACGACTCGCGTCCCCCGCCGCCCTGTCATCAACTTTTCCGGATCATCATCCCGGTAACTTCCCTCGCGCACCGGCATCTTGTGCCGAGCGCGACGCTCCGTGCGCGGGCGGTGACCCACACGGTCCGCGTGCGGCGTGGCAGGATCGGAAGGCCATGACAGAGAAGCTTCACGCCCCCGTGATCGACTGGTTCGACTCCCACGCCCGCGACCTCCCCTGGCGCCGCCCGGAAGCGGGGCCGTGGGGCGTGATGGTCAGTGAGTTCATGCTCCAGCAGACCCCGGTCAGCCGGGTGCTGCCGGTCTACGAGCAGTGGCTCGCCCGCTGGCCCCGCCCGGCCGATCTGGCCAAGGAGCCGCCCGGCGAGGCGGTGCGCGCCTGGGGCCGGCTCGGCTACCCGCGCCGCGCGCTCCGGCTGCACGGCGCGGCCGTCGCCATAACGGAGCGGCACGGCGGGGACGTACCCGCCGACCACGCCCAGCTGCTGGCGCTGCCCGGCATCGGGGAGTACACGGCCGCCGCCGTGGCCTCCTTCGCCTACGGGCAGCGGCACCCGGTGCTGGACACCAATGTGCGCCGGGTCTTCGCGCGTGCGGTGACCGGGGTGCGCTACCCGCCGAACGCCACCACGGCCGCCGAGCGCAGGCTCGCCCGTGAGCTGCTGCCCGACGAGGACGGCACGGCCGCGCGCTGGGCGGCCGCCTCCATGGAGCTGGGCGCGCTGGTGTGCACGGCGAAGAACGAGGAGTGCCATCGCTGCCCGATCGCCGCGCAGTGCGCCTGGCGGCTCGCGGGCAAGCCGGAGCACGAGGGCCCGCCCCGGCGCGGGCAGACGTACGCGGGCACCGACCGCCAGGTGCGCGGGAAGCTGCTCGCGGTGCTGCGGGACGCGCATGTGCCGGTGCCGCAGACGGCGCTTGACCGGGTGTGGCACGAGCCGGTGCAGCGGGCCCGCGCGCTCGACGGCCTCGTCACGGACGGTCTGGTGGAGCCGCTGCCCGGCGGCATGTACCGGCTGCCGCTCGGCTGATCCACAGGAAGGTCACAGCCGCGGGCCGCCCGGCACGCCCGGACCGGCCCAACAAAGCACCCCATAAAGGGACATGACGGGCGCTTTCCTTACCCCCGGCTCACGGCTGTTACACAACCGACGGACAGCCGAGTGCCGGCCGCAGGCTTCCTCGGACAACCCCGTGACAACCGCTCCGTAGCTTCGTTCCGTGCCCGGCGGACCACCGGGCCTGCGGAAGAAGGCCCCGGCGTGGACCGGGGCGACGGGGAACACGGAAGGTGGTCGGGTCATGGCGCAGGGCGAGGTGCTCGAGTTCGAGGAGTACGTACGGACCCGGCAGGACGCGCTGCTGCGCAGTGCCCGCCGCCTGGTGCCGGACCCGGTGGACGCGCAGGACCTGCTCCAGACCGCGCTGGCCCGCACCTACGGGCGCTGGGACGGCATCGCCGACAAGCGGCTGGCCGACGCCTATCTGCGCCGCGTCATGATCAACACCCGTACGGAGTGGTGGCGGGCGCGCAAGCTGGAGGAGGTGCCGACCGAGCAGCTCCCCGAGGGCCCGGTCGCGGACTCCACCGAGCAGTACGCCGACCGCGCCCTGCTGATGGACATCCTGAAGGTGCTGGCTCCCAAGCAGCGCAGTGTCGTGGTGCTGCGACACTGGGAGCAGATGTCCACGGAAGAGACGGCCGCGGCCCTCGGCATGTCCGCGGGCACGGTCAAGAGCACGCTGCACCGGGCGCTCGCCCGGCTCCGCGAGGAGCTGGAGGCCCGCGATCTGGATGCACGCGCGCTGGAGCGTGAGGAGCGGGAGCGTTGCGCGGCCTGACTGGGGGGCCCAGACGTGTCCGAGGCGTACGCGCGGTGATCCTGGCGGTGGCCGGGATCGCCGCCGTCGGCCTTTCCGCGACCGCCTGCGGCGCCGGGGGCACCGGCGCGCGGGACGAGGGGCCGGCGCACGCCTCCGCCGTGGTTGGCGCGGCACCCCCCTCCCCCTCCCCCAGCCCGGCGGCCGGCTACCACCGCGTCGACGCGGTGAGCCTGCTCAAGCGGGACCCGGCGGTCTCTGCGGCCGTCAAGCACGAGCTGAAGCCGTGCGGCAGCGGCGACGACTACCCCGTCGACGTCTCCTACGGCGACCTGACCGACTCGGACCGCTCCGATGTCGTGGTCAACGTGCTGACCTGCGCCGACGCGGTGGGCATTGGCGCGTATGTGTACCGGGAGAGCAGGGGCTCGTACCGGAACGTGTTCAAGACCGAGGAGTCGCCGGTCTATGCGGAGATCGACCAGGGCGCGCTGACCGTGACCAAGCAGGTGTACAGCAGGGGGGACCCCATCTCCAGCCCCTCCGGCGAGGACGTCGTCCCCTACACGTGGAAGGCGGGCCGGTTCGTGGCGGGCAAGCCCGTGCACACGGACTACAGCGGGGCGGTGGGCCACGAGCCGACGCCCGTGCCCGGCGACTGACGCGACACCCCTGATCACGAGGACTGAGAGCACCGGATGCCAGAGCACACGCACGTCCTGTTCGTCGAGGACGACGACGTCATCCGTGAGGCCACCCAGCTCGCCCTGGAGCGGGACGGCTTCGCGGTCACCGCCATGCCCGACGGGCTGTCGGGGCTGGAGGCGTTCCGCGCCGACCGGCCCGACATCGCGCTGCTCGACGTGATGGTGCCGGGGCTGGACGGGGTCAGCCTGTGCCGCCGTATCCGGGACGAGTCGACGGTGCCGGTGATCATGCTGTCGGCGCGGGCGGACTCCATCGACGTGGTGCTGGGCCTGGAGGCGGGCGCCGACGACTACGTGACCAAGCCGTTCGACGGCGCGGTGCTGGTCGCCCGCATCCGGGCGGTGCTGCGCCGCTTCGGGCACGCGGGGCATCCCTCCGGTGCCGGGGCGGACGGCGCGGCGGACAGCGACGGGGTGCTGACCTTCGGCGAGCTGGAGGTGGACACCGAGGGCATGGAGGTGCGGCGGGCCGGACAGCCGGTGGCGCTCACCCCGACCGAGATGCGGCTGCTGCTGGAGTTCTCCGGCGCGCCGGGCACCGTGCTCTCCCGCGACAAGCTGCTGGAGCGGGTCTGGGACTACGGCTGGGGCGGGGACACCCGCGTGGTCGACGTCCATGTGCAGCGGCTGCGCCAGAAGATCGGCCAGGACCGGATCGAGACGGTCCGCGGCTTCGGCTACAAGCTGCGGGGCTGAGGGCGTCATGCGGAGTCTCTTCGGACGTCCGGTGCGGCGGGTGGCGGGCGTGGGCCTGCGCACCGGTCTGCGGTGGAAGCTGAGCGCGGCCATCGCGCTGGTCGCGGGGCTGGTGGCCATCGCGCTGAGCCTGGTCGTGCACAACGCGGCGCGGGTCTCCATGCTGGACAACGCCCGTGACCTGGCCAACCAGCGGGTCCAGCTCGCCCAGCGCAACTACGAGCTCGCCGGGCGGCCCAACTTCCCCAGCATCAAGATCGACGACCCTGCCCTCCCGGCCGCGCTGCGGGCCAAGGTGGAGGAGGGGCGCCGGGCCAGTTACGTCAGCGACACGGGCAGCGGCGAGCCGGACATCTGGGCCGCGGTGCCGGTCAAGAACGGGCATGTGCTCTCCCTGCACGGCGCCTTCCCGGACAAGTCCGCGGACGTGCTTGCCGACCTCGACCAGGCGCTGCTCATCGGCTCCATCGCGGTGGTCCTCGGCGGCAGCGCGCTCGGCGTGGTGATCGGCGGCCAGCTCTCCCGGCGCCTGCGCAAGGCGGCCGCCGCCGCGAACCGGCTGGCGGCCGGCGAGACCGACGTACGGGTACGGGAGGCCATCGGCGGTGTCGTACGGGACGAGGCCGACGACCTGGCCCGCGCGGTGGACGCCATGGCGGACGCCCTGCGGCAGCGGCTGGAGGCGGAGCGGCGGGTCACGGCCGACATCGCGCACGAGCTGCGGACACCGGTGACCGGGCTGCTCACGGCCGCCGAGCTGCTGCCGCCCGGCAGGCCCACGGAGCTGGTGCTGGACCGGGCCAAGGCGATGCGCACGCTGGTGGAGGACGTGCTGGAGGTGGCCCGGCTGGACGGGGCCTCCGAGCGGGCCGAGCTGCAGGACATCATGCTGGGCGAGTTCGTCGCCCGGCGCGTGGCCGCGAAGGACCCGGACATCGCGGTACGGGTGGTGCACGAGTCCGAGGTCACCACCGACCCGCGCCGGCTGGAGCGGGTGCTGCTCAACCTGCTCACCAACGCCGCCCGGCACGGCGAGCCGCCCATCGAGGTGACCGTCGAGGGCCGGGTGATCCGGATACGCGACCACGGCCCCGGCTTCCCCGAGGCACTCCTCGCCGAGGGCCCGCTCCGTTTCCGTACCGGCAGCGAGGACCGCGCCGGCCAGGGCCACGGCCTCGGCCTCACCATCGCCGCCGGCCAGGCCCGGGTCCTCGGCGCCCGCCTCACCTTCCGCAACATCCGCCCCCACGGCGAGGGCGCGGTGGCCGTCCTCTGGCTCCCCGAGCACGCCCCCACGGCGACGGGCAGCTACACGGTCCCGCCCACCCTGCGAAGCTGACGCGAGAAGGCCCCCCGACCGGCAGCCGGGGGGCCTTCTCGTGGTCGCACCAGGTCAGACCGCTTCGATCACCGGGGCCGGGATCGCGTCCGTGGGCTCGGTGGACGGCTTCTGGGGGCCACCGCGCAGCGGGACCTCCTTGACGAAGACGGCCGCGACGAGGACCACGACGGCGATGGCGGAGCCGAGGAGGAAGGCGGAGTGGGTGCCCGCGGACACCGCGTGCTGGTACGCCTCCCGCGCCGCGGCCGGCAGCTTGGCGAGGCTGGCCGCGTCGAGCTGGGCGGACTTCTCGGTGATGCCCTTGCCCAGCGCACCGGCGCGCTCGGTCATCACGTCCTGCACCCGGTTGTTGAACAGGGCGCCCATGACGGCCACACCGAACGAGGAGCCGAGGGTACGGAACAGGGTGGCGGAGGAGGACGCGACGCCCATGTCCTTCATCTCCACGCTGTTCTGCGCCACCAGCATGGTCACCTGCATCAGGCAGCCCATGCCCGCGCCGACCACGGCCATGTAGATCCCGGAGGTCAGCCGGGTGGTGTCGGTGTCCATCGTGGACATCAGGTACAGCCCGATGATCATCAGCACACCGCCGGCGATCGGGAAGACCTTGTACCGGCCGCTGTTCGTGGTGACCCGGCCCGCGACCATCGAGGTCACCAGCATCGCGCCGAGCATCGGCAGGAGCAGCAGCCCGGAGTTGGTGGCGGAGGCGCCCTGCACGGCCTGCTGGTACAGCGGCAGGAAGAGCGTCGCGCCGAACATCACGAAGCCGGTGACGAAGCCGATGAGGGACATCAGGGTGAAGTTCAGGCTCTTGAAGATGTGCAGCGGCAGCACCGGCTCGGCGGCCTTGGTCTGCCAGAACACGAACCCGACCAGCGACACCACGCCAAGGGCGATCAGCTCCATGATCCGCGCGGAGGTCCAGGCGTACTCGGTACCGCCCCACGTGGTGACCAGCACGATCGCGGTGATGCCGACGGTCAGCAGGACCACGCCGAGGTAGTCGATCCCCGCCTTGGCCCGCTTCTTCGGCAGGTGCAGCACGGCCGAGACCAGCGCCAGCGCGACCGCGCCGAGCGGCAGGTTGATGTAGAAGGTCCAGCGCCAGCCCCAGTTGTCGGTGATGGTCCCACCGACCAGCGGGCCGCCGATCATCGCCAGCGCCATGACGCCGGCCATCATGCCCTGGTACTTGCCCCGCTCACGCGGCGGGATCAGGTCGCCGATGATCGCCATGACGCCGACCATCAGACCACCGGCGCCGAGACCCTGGACGGCCCGGAACGCGATCAGCTCGCCCATGCCCTGGGCCATACCGCTCAGCGCGGAGCCGATCAGGAAGATCACGATCGAGCCGAGGAAGGCGCCCTTGCGCCCGTACATGTCACCGATCTTGCCCCAGACCGGGGTCGAGGCCGCGGTGGCGAGGGTGTACCCCGTCACGACCCAGGACAGGTGCTCGAGCCCGCCCAGATCGCCCACGATGGTGGGCATCGCGGTGCCCACGATCATGTTGTCCAGCATCGCCAGCATCATGGCGATCATGAGCGCGAGCAGGACCACTCGTACGCTCTTCGGCTTCTTCTCCGGCTGCTCGGGCTCCGCCTGGCCCGCCTTGGCCGTCTGCGTGTCCGCCATCTCTCCCACTCCCCCTGGCGGCTGCTACTTACTTGCCGCCCGGCTAGTTCACTACACTGGAAGGTAGCCTGCCACTAGCCGGGCGTCAAGTAAGTTTCCGCGGGAGCGGGAGGAGTACGAGGATGGGCGACACCATGGACGGCACCAAGCAGCAGCGCCGCGGGAACACCCGCCAGCGCATCCAGGACGTCGCGCTCGAGCTGTTCGCGGAACAGGGCTACGAGAAGACCTCGCTGCGCGAGATCGCGGAGCACCTCGATGTCACCAAGGCGGCTCTCTACTACCACTTCAAGACCAAGGAAGAGATCATCGTCAGTCTCTTCGCGGACCTGACGCAGCCGATCGAGGACCTGATCGAGTGGGGCCGCAGCCAGCCGCACACCTTGGAGACCAAGCAGGAGATCGTACGGCGCTACAGCGCGGCGCTGGCCGGGGCGCAGCCGCTCTTCCGGTTCATGCAGGAGAACCAGGCGACGGTGCGGGAACTGCGCATCGGGGACACGTTCAAGGAACGCATGAAGGGCCTCAGGGACATCATCATCGATCCCGAGGCCGAGCTGGTGGACCAGGTCCGCTCGATCAGCGCGATCTTCACGCTGCACGCCGGCATGTTCGTGATGGCGGACCTGGAAGGCGACCCCGAGAAGAAGCGCGAAGCGGTTCTCGAAGTCGCCGTGGATCTGGTGACGCAGGCGCACGAGGGCGCCCGCGGCAGGAGGTAGTCCGGACATCCGTGGTCCGGACTACCGGCGGTGGCCGGTGAGGGCCGGGGGGCGGTGGCCCAGGGCTCAGACGTGGACGCCGTGGGACCGCAGGAAGCTGACCGGGTTGACGGCCGAGCCGTAGTTCGGCGTCTTGCGGATCTCGAAGTGCAGGTGCGGGCCGGTGGAGTTACCGGTGCTGCCCGACTTGGCTATGTGCTGGCCGGTCTTGACGATCTGGCCGATCTTGACGTCGACACGGGACAGGTGGGCGTACTGCGAGTACAGACCGTTGCCGTGCTTGATGACGATGGCGTTGCCGTACGCGGGGCCGTCACCGGCGCCGTTCGGGCCGGCCTTGACGACGGTGCCGCCGTGGGCCGCGAGGACCTCGGTGCCGGTGGGCACCGCGAAGTCCTGACCGCTGTGCTTGTGCGCCCAGTGGCTGCCGCCCTGGGCGAAGCTGGCGGAGAGGGTGTACTTCTTCACCGGGTCGACCCAGGAGGTCGCGGAGGCGGAGGCGGCGCTGGCAACCCCGCCACCCAGCACGGCCGCGGCGCCGACACCGGCGGCCAGGACGGCCACGCGAGTGCGGAGCGCGGACGTACGGACAGACGTGGAACGCTTGAACATCGATACCTCGTGAACTCGGAGACAGAGAGCCACCCGGCGTACGGATGTTTCACCGTGTGCCGGGCGGGACTCCATATTGGTAACCCCTCACCCCATCCGGGTTCAAAGGGCCCATCTACGGCACGAGGTAGTAGAAGTACCTGAAATCGGTCATCTCTTGACAGGTCGGACGCCCCGGTGCGACCAGGCGGTACGGCCTGCCGGTATGACTCTGCGTTTCAGCGTGTACGTCTGGGTTTGTCCTGTTTTGGAATACCACTATCCCGGCTAGTACCGGACATTTCGCCTGTGCGGCATGTCACCGGCGGGCCGGGTCCGGGACCCCATAAATGTGACGCGCGCCTCTAGCAACCTACCGTCCGGTAACCCTACGGTTCCTCTCGCGCCACCCGCTCCGCAGAGCATGCACTGCACCGTACGGACGCGAGAGGACCCCCTTCATGACCAGACGCCCCTTGGCGCGCCGGATGGCCGCCATCGCCGTCTCCACCGCCGCGCTCACCGCGCTCGCCGCCCCCGCCGAGGCCGCCACCACGGCCACCGCGGCCGCCGTCGACTACGCCACCTGGCAGCAGGACTGCGGGCGGGTGATGAGCGAGGCCCTCCCCTACATCCAGAGCCGCGCGGCCGCCGGCACCGGCGAGAAGCAGGCCATCGTCCTGGACGTGGACAACACCACCCTGGAGACCGACTTCGGCTTCCAGTTCCCCCAGCCCGCCAACCGCCCGGTCCTGAAGGTCGCCCAGTACGCCCAGGACCACGGCGTCGCCCTGATCTTCGTCACCGCCCGCCCCGGCCTCCTGCACTGGCCCACGTCCTACAACCTCGAACACGACGGCTACCGCGTCACCGACCTCCGGGTGCGCGGCCTCATCGACCTCTTTAAGGACGTCGCCGCCTACAAGACCGCCCAGCGGGCCGACATCGAGCGCCAGGGCTACACGATCATCGCCAACATCGGCAACAGCGCGTCCGACCTGAGCGGCGGGCACGCGGAGCGGACGTTCAAACTCCCCGACTACGACGGTCAGTTGTCCTGACCCACCCCGGTATTCCTGGCTAGGCTCCATCCCGACGGCGAGGGGACGGATGGAGCACCGACAGCCATCCTCACGGGCGCCCTGACGCATCGGCTGCTGGGGAGGCAACTGCTTTGTACAGCAACGAAGTGCCAGCCGAACTTGAGAAGCCTCACCACCAACCCCTGTTGTGCGGCCTGTGCGGGAGCTGTCGCACCAGCGAGGCAAAGTCGGGCGTGTGATACGCGATCCCCGTGACGATGCCGAACTACTGGCCCTGGTGCGCCGATACGTCACGCCCGAGCGGCGCTATCTGAAGCTCGGCGGCAGCTTGCTGCGCATGCCAAGCCCTGCGTCCGACCGATTCATGCGAGATCTCCGCGAGGACGCGGGACTCATCACCCCTGGTGAGATCGCCAAGCTTCTTGAGGGCAGCTGGCGCGAACGGAGAACCGGGGCTTGGCTCGTAGCTGTCTCCCGCCGGACCGAATTCCGCGAGGACCTCGGTCGACTCCTCCTGGCCAGCGAAGTCTGTTGTGTCGGGCTGGCCTACAGCGTGACCCTGGCCAGTTTCGGAACGGCGCGCGACGCTGATCTGCTCGCCGCCTACCTGGATCGCTACCTCCGCCGCCCTGACCTCCCGTACGACCAAACCGTCGTCATGGGCGCTCTCCTGTTCATCGACCTGACCCTGGGAGGCGGTCAAGCCGACCGCTTCCGGGAACCGGGCGGCCTGTGGCAGCGGTGGCTCCAGGACGCACCTCATACGCAGGCCGACCGGGACCCCGCCCCTGCCAATGTGAGCCTCATCCGTCGGCTTTGTGCGTTCGTCGATGAATGCGCCGAGGCCCGATAACGGCCACCGTCTTCCGTTGGCCTCACCGGACCGCGGCCCTCTGAGAACCCAAAAGGGGCCGGTGCCATTAGGCACCGGCCCCTTCGGGGCTACGCGGACCCCCGGAGGGTTACGCGTCCTTGCTCAGGTTCGGACCGCCGCCCGCGGCCTGCTCGATCGGCGGGGCGTCGGGCAGGGCGGCCTTCTCCTCGCCTCGGAAGGTGAAGGTCTGGTTCTCGCCCTCGCCCTCCGTGTCGACGACCACGATGTGGCCGGGACGCAGCTCGCCGAAGAGGATCTTCTCCGAGAGGGTGTCCTCGACCTCGCGCTGGATCGTGCGACGCAGCGGACGCGCGCCCAGCACCGGGTCGTAACCCTTCCTGGAGAGCAGTTCCTTGGCGGACTGGGAGAGCTCGATGCCCATGTCCCGGTCCTTGAGCCGCTCGTCCACCTTGCTGATCATCAGGTCGACGATCCGGAGGATGTCCGCCTGAGTGAGCTGCGGGAAGACGACCACGTCGTCGACGCGGTTGAGGAACTCGGGACGGAAGTGCTGCTTCAGCTCGTCCGACACCTTGTTCTTCATGCGCTCGTAGTTGGTCTTCGTGTCGCCGGAGGCGGCGAAGCCCAGGTTGAAGCCCTTGGAGATGTCCCGCGTGCCGAGGTTGGTCGTCATGATGATGACCGTGTTCTTGAAGTCCACGACCCGGCCCTGGGAGTCGGTCAGACGACCGTCCTCCAGGATCTGCAGCAGCGAGTTGAAGATGTCCGGGTGGGCCTTCTCGACCTCGTCGAAGAGGACGACGGAGAACGGCTTGCGGCGCACCTTCTCGGTGAGCTGGCCACCCTCCTCGTAACCCACGTAACCGGGGGGCGAACCGAAGAGCCGCGAGACCGTGTGCTTCTCGCTGAACTCCGACATGTCGAGGGAGATCAGCGCGTCCTCGTCACCGAAGAGGAACTCGGCGAGCGCCTTGGACAGCTCGGTCTTACCGACACCGGACGGACCGGCGAAGATGAACGAGCCACCGGGACGCTTCGGGTCCTTCAGACCGGCACGGGTACGGCGGATCGCCTTGGACAGCGCCTTGACGGCGTCGACCTGGCCGATGACCCGCTTGTGCAGCTCCTCCTCCATGCGGAGCAGGCGGCTGGACTCCTCCTCGGTCAGCTTGAAGACCGGGATGCCCGTGGCGGTGGCGAGGACCTCGGCGATCAGCTCGCCGTCGACCTCGGCGACGACGTCCATGTCGCCGGCCTTCCACTCCTTCTCCCGCTTGGCCTTGGCGGCCAGGAGCTGCTTCTCCTTGTCGCGCAGGGAGGCGGCCTTCTCGAAGTCCTGCGAGTCGATCGCGGACTCCTTGTCCCGGCGGACACCGGCGATCTTCTCGTCGAACTCGCGGAGGTCCGGCGGCGCGGTCATCCGGCGGATGCGCATCCGGGAACCGGCCTCGTCGATCAGGTCGATCGCCTTGTCCGGCAGGAAGCGGTCCGAGATGTACCGGTCGGCCAGAGTGGCGGCCTGGACCAGCGCCTCGTCGGTGATGGAGACGCGGTGGTGCGCCTCGTACCGGTCGCGCAGGCCCTTGAGGATCTCGATCGTGTGCGGCAGCGACGGCTCCGCGACCTGGATGGGCTGGAAGCGGCGCTCGAGGGCCGCGTCCTTCTCCAGGTGCTTGCGGTACTCGTCCAGCGTGGTGGCACCGATGGTCTGGAGCTCACCGCGGGCCAGCATCGGCTTGAGGATGGAGGCGGCGTCGATCGCGCCCTCGGCGGCGCCCGCACCGACCAGCGTGTGCAGCTCGTCGATGAACAGGATGATGTCGCCGCGGGTGCGGATCTCCTTGAGCACCTTCTTCAGGCGCTCCTCGAAGTCACCGCGGTAGCGGGAGCCGGCGACCAGGGCACCGAGGTCCAGGGTGTAGAGGTGCTTGTCCTTAAGGGTCTCGGGCACCTCGCCCTTGACGATGGCCTGGGCGAGGCCCTCGACGACGGCGGTCTTGCCGACGCCGGGCTCACCGATCAGCACCGGGTTGTTCTTCGTACGGCGGGACAGCACCTGCATGACCCGCTCGATCTCCTTCTCGCGCCCGATGACCGGGTCGAGCTTGGTTTCACGAGCGGCCTGGGTGAGGTTCCGGCCGAACTGGTCCAGGACGAGGGAGGTCGAGGGGGTGCCCTCGGCCGGGCCGCCTGCGGCCGCGGTCTCCTTGCCCTGGTAACCGGAGAGCAACTGGATGACCTGCTGGCGCACCCGGTTGAGGTCTGCGCCCAGCTTGACCAGGACCTGGGCGGCGACGCCCTCGCCCTCACGGATCAGGCCGAGCAGGATGTGCTCGGTGCCGATGTAATTGTGGCCGAGCTGAAGGGCCTCGCGGAGCGACAGCTCCAGGACCTTCTTGGCACGGGGGGTGAAGGGGATATGACCGGACGGGGCCTGCTGGCCCTGACCGATGATCTCCTCCACCTGCTGACGGACCGCCTCAAGCGAAATGCCGAGGCTCTCCAGGGCCTTAGCGGCGACACCTTCACCCTCGTGGATGAGACCCAGGAGGATGTGCTCGGTGCCGATGTAGTTGTGGTTGAGCATCCGGGCTTCTTCCTGAGCCAGGACGACAACCCGCCGCGCGCGGTCGGTGAACCTCTCGAACATCGTTAATCGCTCCTCAGAGCGGTCAGGCAGTGGGGGGAACTTCCCCTCCCTGTCCTTCCGCAGCTTAGTCCCGCAAGCGGGGACCGCTCATTCCAACTGCCGACACCGTCGATGGCCTCCTGACCCCGAACGCCGACATCTGCTCCAACTCGATGGTGCGAGACGATGTTCCCGCAGGCCAGGCAGTTACCCCACTCGCCGTTCCGCCGATGGCGAACGTGAGACGGCCTTTCCTGCGTGTCGCCCCCCTCCCACTAGGCATGTCTTACCCGCGGTGACGGGCGGTCCATGCCGCGCGCACCGTTTCCCTCCGCTATGGGCGAACAACCTCGCGACTCCGGGTGCGCCCATGCGCTCCCCCTCGCGGCACACACCGTGACCCTCCGGACGCTCAGCGTAACTCCTGGGCGTCTTTGGCGGTTGCACCTGGCATGGCTGGCTCAATGTCCCCGGCATCCCCGGAACCCTTCCCGGCGTCATCGGCGCTGCCCCTCCCGCGCCCGCGGCGTCCGCTCGGCCCGGCCCCCGGAGCGGCCCGGCACTGGTACGAGGGTGTGCTGGGCTGGGAGACGGCGCCGGGGGCGCCTCTGCGGCTGGTGACGGGGGTGCGCTTCGACGTGCTGGACGTCCCGGCCGAGGCGGGGGCGGTGGCGCTCAGGCATCTGGCGCCCGGTTCCCCGGCGGCCCTGGCGGGCGGCCGTATGCGGCTGCTGGTGGCCGCGGGCAGCGCGGAGGAGCTGCCGGGGCTGCTCGACTGGCTGGAGTGGGGCGCGCTGGCGCTGGACCTGCGG